>NZ_VNHM01000008.1 GCF_008124625.1 Desulfallas thermosapovorans DSM 6562 | reverse complement strand
AACCGGCGTTTTCAGCAGCTTCCTCCAAGGCGGTCCGCAACTCTTCCTTCAGTGCCTTGGGCATCCAGACCAGCCTGCCCAGGCCGCCGTCGGCGGGTACAAACTTGGGTGAAGCCAGGTATGATTTACCGATACCCATGAAGCCGGGCATCTGGGCACCGCCGCCGATGGTACCGGCCAGGGTGGAGAAGGTCATACCGGACGGGGTCATGCCGCCATGCTCCCGGTTAACCACCATGAAGCCGTTGCACTCGGGCACCATGGCCAGGATACATTCGAAGCAGCCGCAGGAGGTCATCGGGTATTCCATGATGGTGTAGAAGTTAACAGCTTCAATGTTGCGTTGCGAGTTGTTATAGGTAAATTCGTTGAAGGACTTCCACTGGCCCTTGACATCGTCAATGACGCCTTCCTTGGGAATGGGCTGGTTAGCACCGTGCGGGTTAATTTCATAAGCCGCCTTGGCATCCAGCCAGCTCACCGCGCCGCACAGGCCGACCCGCTCGGGGGCGATGACGCACACGTGGGTGGGCGCAAAGCTCTGGCACAGGGTGCAGGAATAGAAGGTGTCCACTTTCTCATCCCGCAGTTCCTTGAGGCGGTCGTCACGCCTCTTGTAGTATTCCCGTGCTACTTCCCGCATTTCCAGTACTTTTTGTTCATCACTGTAAATTGTTACAGCAATCCGGTCTACGATAGAGGAGAATTCGGACTTGAATTTGGCGTACAGTATTTCACCGATATGCTTGAGGCGGAAGCCCTTGGCATAGGCATCTTTACTGATTCGTACCCACATAATATCCCGCTGGGCTACGTGCCACAAACCTTCGCCGTAGTTGGTGAAGTAGTGAATGCGGCGCTCCAACACGGGTTCAAAGTCTTCCTGCATTTTGCGACCGTAAACGTCCACTACAATACCCAGGGGCATTCTGCCACCTTCGGCCACAGTATCGATATCCGGTCCCACCAGCTCAATTTTGCCGTCTTCGATGGTATCGTCACCCATACGTACCAGCTCGAAGCCGGGGGTTTTGGTGCCGCCGAATTCCACGTACATGTCTTTCTTGCGGATGGATTCGCCTTCAAAGGCGGGACCCACGGTGATGGGTACGTCGATATCCACAGTGGTAATTTTGATGCCCCGTACTTCAAGGCAGGTTTGGACGATTTTGTCGTAGTCGGGCTCGCTGATGAACCAGTCTTTAATTTGCTTGTCTTCGGGCAGTTCCTGGTCGGTGATGACCGGGAAGCCCACGTTGATGGCACCCATAGCGGCTGCGGTTTTGACCATATCATGCTCGCCCAGGTACAGGATGAAGGCCAGCACGCGGCGGCGCTGGTAATCGCGCTGGGCGTCATAGTCGCCGGGTTTGATACCGCCGAACATCATACCGGCCCGCAGGGCGTAGTTGGCGGCGTGTACCACCTGGGTGAAGTTGCCCAGCGGGTATGCGATGTAGTCCACACCTAGCTTGACGCCTTCCTCCAGTAACTGCTCAATTATTTCATCGCATAAGAACAGCATTAGACCTTTGGCCATCAGGCTGTCCACTATTTTCTTGGCTGACTTGCTGTCCTTGGCCCGGCCCAGGATGACAGCTTCACCGGGAATGGTCCAGTCCACCATTTTGGTGCCGTACTGGCGCACCACGGGGTCACCGATGAATCCAGTCCAGGGAGCAACGTGCAGCGGGTTTTCCGGAGTATTCTTAATGTACCTGATTGCTTCGATGATATCGGCGGCGTACCAGGTTGCTTCGCCCCACTTGCGGGCGTTGGCAAAGGTTTTCTCTTCTTTGACGGCATTACGCATCCGGTTCAATACCGGTACCATATCGCCCAGGGTCTTGATTTCTTCACCACTCAGGCAGCGGATGACCGGCAGGTAGTAAGCTGTATCGGGATATCCCACGGGATGGTCCTTGCCGTAGGTACGGATAGCCTGATTTAACAAAATCTCAGCGTAGCTAAGGGCGGTAATGGTGCCCTCATAAGCTTCCTTGAACAGCTTCTTGGGCTCCTTGCCCGGTTCTATGGCGCCTTCAAAAATTTGATCGAAGTTAATGGCTTCGCTCACTTCTATTTCCCTCCCTTTCGTAGTGGTTTACCAGTTTTGGCACAGGCCGGTTTCCAAATCCTCGGCTACCCGGCGGTGTACGCCCAGTTTCCAGGTTCTATATTCCAGAGCATTAAGTAGTTTTTGAATCGATGTTTCAATATCGGGCTCGAGAATGAAATAACCGCCGAATACGTCGCCGGCCACCTGGGTGAGAATGCTGTAAATAAGGTCACAGCCTTCCACCGGCGGCATGGTACCAACGTGGGTGGGCAGGCCGATGGTTACGGCCCAGGTGCCGATACTGGTGGCTTTACCACTCATGGCTTCAGGAGCGGAGGCTACAAACGGCACTTTCGGGGTATCCACGCCCAGATCTTCCGCCATTAACATCAATAATTCAGCTGCCCGGGAGTTGTCTACGCAAGAGCCGATATGAAGCACCGGCGGCAGGCCATACTTCAGATTGGCGTTGGCGCTGATGCGCTTGTAGAAACTCTTGAGTCCTTCACCGCAGTATTCATCCACTTTTTCGGGATCCATCAGACCGGCTTTGGCGCAGGCCTGGGCGTTGCAACCGGTGGAAATAACCAGCACATCGTTCTTCAACATGGCTTTGGTAATTTCCAGGTGGGCCTGGTCGTGGAATGTCTTCAGGTTGTTGCAGCCGGCCATTAAAATAACGCCTTTCAGCTCGCCGCTCAGTATAGCATCGTTTAAGACTCTGACGGGGTTATCGGCATTAACAGTTTTAAACAGCTCAAAGATAGCTTCCAGGCTCCAGCCGGCCACAACTTTGTTCTTTATATTGGGGATATGCACGGGGCGGTTACCGCGCTCTTTATAGGCAGCTATCGCCTCTCGGATAACTTCCCGGGCATTTTCCATGGCTGTGGCTTCCTGGTAATCGATATGCATGGTACCGGGGTTTTTCACGATATCAGCGGTGGTGATCAATTTAGTACCAAAGCACTGGGCCACAGTATTAAGACCGGGCATTATGCACTGCACGTCCACTACCATACAGTCCACAGCACCGGTGCAGATGGCCAGTTCCTGGGAGGAGAAAGAAGTGACCAGGGGTACTCCCTGACGCATCAGTACTTCGTTACCGGTGCAGCAAATGCCGGACAGCTGGATGCCCGCAGCACCGGCGGCCTTGGCTTCATCTTCCAGTTCCCGGGCCGCAGCCACGATCATTTCACTGAGCAACGGATTGTGACCGTGTAGAATAATATTAACCTTGGAGGGGTCCAGAACACCCATATTGGCCTCACTCATAACGGGCTCCGGGGTGCCGAAAATAATATCCGAAAGGTCCGTGGCAATCCACTTGCCGGCCAGGTCGGCCAAACCTACCCGCACAGCACTGAACACCAGGTTTACCGGGTCATTGTCCATACCCACGTGAGCCTGGGTAACCAGGTCGGAAATGGTGGCATGAATGCCGTGGGGCATTACATTACGTTCCCGGTAGTTTTGAAGTCTTTCCTTGGTAACCATGTTGGTAATCCAGGTGGCTTCGCCTTCACCCTTAAGCCGTTTGAAATCGGCCAGGGCTTTTTCGGCCAACTCCTTGGCCAGGGTTTTCTCATCTTTACCTTCGGTTTCTATGTCTACCTTTTTGCATATTCTAATCAGCTTTTCCGGGTCTTTAATGGAATAATCAGGTGCTTTACCTTCAGCAATCATTTCCATTACGTGGGAGATATGGTTGCCGTGCTGGGCGTGGGATGCGCAACCCGTTAGGATCATCAGACCGACGCTACGGGCCACGATGGTCCAGGCGTTAGCACCACAAATACCCCTGCTGGCAGGACCTTCATCGGCTTTAATACGGCAAGGCCCCATCATGCAAAAACGGCAGCAAATACCTTTGTAGCCGAATTGACATTGCGGTTGCTGGGCCAGTACCCGGTCAAAAGCTGTAATTATCCCTTTTTCCTTGGCCACATCGATCATTTCCAGAGCTGCGGGGTCAACGGTCCGCTTGACGTTTTTAGGATCGATAACCCGCGGTGACTTGTTCGAGGGCCGGCTGTTCAGGCTTGGATCTCTAAACCTTGGCATTTATTCGACCTCCTTAGTTGTTTTAAACATTCATTCAATTGAATAGTTTGTAAATTTTTTTTACACCACCCACCTTAAATTTTCATTATTACGAAAATGCAACCCAGCGGCATCTTCATACTGTTCCAGGTAAAAAAACGTATATAGTTAAGTAATGACAAGAAAATCATAATAAGGGTAGGGTAAGTATCATTTTTATAACTATACTAAATAATTTCTATTTTGAGCAAACGTCAAAAATAAAGCATTAGGCAGTAATTTCATAATCATTTATGGACAATCGTTCTATTAGGGCGTTTTAAGCATAATTTCATATCTTTTTTCATAATCAGTGACAAGACAGGATTTCATATATGCCGTATAGAAATAAGAAAAAAAGCATACTAAATGATTGTTTGTTTTATTGGAAAGGAGAGGTTAGCGGTGAAAGTTTTGATTGTTGCTTGCGGTTCTTACTCATCCCAGGGGTATGGTTGCCCGGGTGAGTGGAAATGCCTGAAAGCCGCCAACGATAAGGAAGGGGAATTTGCCGGTTATGCTGATTCCGTCCAGGTGGTAGGCTTTTTGGAGTGCGAATGCAACGGGCGCCAGTTGATACCAAATATCGGCTGTGTAAAGAAGAATGTTGACTTTGATGCGGTGCACTTTTCCACCTGCATGGTTAAGCCCTGGCCAAGCTGCCCGTATATGGATGTGGACGAGCTGGCTAAAAAAATTGAAGAGAAATTTGGCGTCAAGGTAGTGAAGGGAACCCATAATTACGGTTAAGCACGACACTTAGTAATTAATTTATTAAGGCCAGGCTAAACAATAAAAACCTGTAGCCGTCATTAAAAATATCTATCATTAAGGGGTATAGAAAAAAATGGCTAATATTTTAATCGTTACCTGTGCTAAAATCAGAGATATCAACTGTATGGCCTGTCTTAAATGCTTTAAGGCGGCCGGCCTTAAAGAAGGTGAATTCGCCAAATACGACGCGGTAAACATAGTCGGCTTGAGTGACTGTGGCGATTGCCCCGGGCTGGTGATGCCCAAAGTCAACCTGGTAATGGAAATGGCTGACTACCTGGAGCAGGACATTGACGCCATTCACCTGGGCACTTGTATGGTAAGAGCCGTCAAAACCTCCGCCTGCCCCATCGATCTGGAAAAAGTACAACAAATGTTATCCTCCAAATATGGTGTCCCCGTGGTTATCGGCACACACAATTACTAAAAAACAGCTTATATCCTTTAAGTGAAGGGGATCGCCCACAACAAGGCGACCCCTTTTATGTTTCCGGCATTAAAACAAAAGCTGCCCCGGGTTACTGGGCAGCTGGCCTTTGAAATAAACAAATTGTTTTTGGGCGATATTTACAGGAAAAACTGAATAATGTACTGCAATGCCAGGAACAAAATCAAGGCCGCCATAATTACCTTGACAATATTTTCTTTTAAAAATTTCTGCACATACGCGCCGCAATAGGTTCCCATTAGACCGCCGATGCCGAACAGCGCACCCAGCGCCCAGTCGGGAGACACATTGGTGGCCGCCCCCACGGCAGTCATGGCCAAAAGGGAATAAAAGGCCACCCCGGCAATGGAAGTAAGAAAAGTACCCGCCAGGGCCGCCCCGGCCACGGTATAAACAGGAAGCCCTAAAATAGAAACACAAAAGGGGGCAATGATGGCCCCACCGCCAATGCCATAAATACCGCCGATTAATCCCACCACCAGCGCCAGGGTAAAAATTGTCATCGTGCTGAAGGAATAGGTTTCACCCCAAAATTCGTATTCTATTCTGGTCAGGGAAAAACTTTTGGTTTTTACCACCGCGTCGGCCGGTAGCCCGGCGGCTATTTTTTGGTTACTTTCCGCCTTTATTTTAGCCACCCGCTCCTTGAACTTTTGCTCCAACGCTTTATTTTGCGCCTTTTGTTTTTTTGAGCCGCCGGTAAACTCGGTGATGATTTTTATGCCCAGGTAGAGCAATACGCCGCCCATAAATAGCTTAAAAGAGCGAGGGTCCGGTAAATACTCTATTCTCACCCAGGAACCCAGGAAAACCCCCGGCAGGGTACCCAGGGACACCACCCAGGTCAATGGCCAGGCCATGCGCCCTTCTTTAATATACCGGTACAGGCCGCCGGGAATAGCCACAATATTGTAAATCAAGTTGGTGGGGCTGACCGAAGGGCTGGTATAATGCAGCACGCTTACCTGAAAGGGCAGCAGCAAAAAGGCACCGGACACCCCGGCGGAGGCTGTGATGGAGGAAACAATAAAGGCCACCAGCGGTGGAATTAGCGGGTTGATCTCCACACCGGATACAGGGAAAAACATTACGAACCCCCCTTTTGGTCAAAAGTATTTTAAAACCCCAAAGGATTATCAATATAACAGTGATGACGCAATCAACGTAATGTAGCGGTAATAACGCTGCTAACAGGGAATCAGCCCGTTTGCTTCCAATACCTCCTCTCCCCGCGGCCCGGTAAGGATATCAATAAACTCCTGGGCCAATACCTTCTGGTTGGAATTTCGGGGTATGGCCACGGCAAATTCAATGGGCGCACCAAGGATTTCCGTTTCCAGGCCGGGGTAATTGCCCTCAATGACCACCCTGGCCCTGGCGTAATAACCGGCATAACGGGGATCGCTTAAATTAATTTGCGGGGGAAACTGGATATATGGCAGGTTCATTTGTTTGGTCACGGAAAGGTACTCGAAGCCATAGTCAATTTTCCCCTCCATCAAGGCCACGGCCAGGTCGAGGGATTTGGGGTACAGGTTACTCCAGCCGTTCTCCAGTTCCCGGTACAAGCCCGGTCTGCCGTAGTACTGTTCCGCCAGCTGCCACAGTATCAATGTCCGGTAACCACAGGGGTCCAGGCGGTGATCCGAACGGGCATACTTGATGGCGGGGTTGCCCGGCAGCACATCCATCCAGTTTTGTTCATTAATTTGATTACTTTCCGGAGAAAACTCATCAAAGGCCAGCACCATTTGATCGGTGGCAAATACAAAGGAGGTGTCCACAAACCGGGGGATTAAAATATCGTTAAACACCTGGTAATCGGCCAGGGCAATTACGTCCACAATTTTACCCTCGGCCACTGCCCTGGCACAGGCCCGGGAACCGGCATAATCCAGTTCCACTTTAAGGTCGGGATATTTTTCCCAAAGGATATGAATACATTCTTTAATGGGCTTTCTTAATGCCCCGGCGTGCAGTATTTTCAGCGCATTCGGGTCCGCTTTCATGGCCGGTCCCCCCCCTTTTCAACTGCCAGATTTCGATACTCAGCCAAGAAATCTTCAATTTGTTTTTTTTGCCGCTCCAGCTTGCCCGCTGCTTCTCGCAAGGCAATGATTCCCTCCCGGGTGATATCATACTTCCTTCTGGCCGGCCCGGATTCGGCTGCCTCCCATTTGGAAGTTACAAACCCATCCTTTTCCATCCGCCGCAGGTTTCTGTAAATAGTCCCCGGTTCCACCAATTCATCCTCATGTATGGCATTAAAGTTTTGGATTAGTTCATAACCGTGAGCCGGTTTTTTTAATATCAACAGTAAAAGCATGGGCTGGATCATTCTGTCCAGCGCAACACTAGCACCGCCTTCTGTTTTTTCCACAGTGATTTTCCCCCTCGTTCACCAAGCATGCCCGGTAATCACAGTAATGTTTGGGGTAGCAACTATGTGCATCATGCACTTATTGGACTTTTAAATATAATAACACTATACATTTACCTGCACAACATTTATCTGGTTCATTGTGTAGTTTTTTAACAAATGAAACCTGTAAAAAGCAAATTCCAAAGGGAAGGGTTGGAAGGTGTTCTTTTGGTGTTGAAAATTAGGGCTCTTTAAATGTACAATGTATTTAAAGGAGTATCTACAAAATCATTTGGGGGAGGGAATATTATGGATCCGCATGCAGCACATGGACATGACGAACCGGCCCAAGAGGAATTTAGAATGGATTATTCACAATGGGATAATAAAAACATTATTCCAGCCATCATATTTTTCGGCTTTTTGATTGGCGTAACCACTATATTTATATAAGAATATAATCAATTAATTAAAGGCCGTTTGTAACGGCCTTTTTTCCATGGGGAGGGCCTACCGCAAAGTTAATAATTGTCCTTAGCTGTCTTTGATTGTCTTTAATTGTCTTTGATGATTGATCTGATAATATGCTCCGAAGCCCATTCCTTGCCTGACAGGTAGGTAAGCGGTGCTGTTTTGGGGTATATTCTTTTATTTATAGCCCTTATATTCATCCCCCGGCGGTGCAGTTCCAGCACTTCTTTCTTCAGTTCCTCCAGGTACTGTAGTTTTCGAGTCACCATTTCCCTGCCGTTTTCCACCACCCCGGCATGGCCACAATATACGGTGTTGAAATCATACTGCAGCAATAATTGCAGTGAGCGAATAATCTGGTGTATATTTTCGTCCCGCATGATTATTTTTGTTTTGGGCGCAACAAAAAGATCGCCGGTATACATAGCCCCCTCCCGGGGGTCATAGAGGGCAATGTGATCGATACAATGCCCGGGCACCTCCAACACCCGCCACTCTCTGCGGGTTGTTTGCAACGTATCACCCAACGGCTGAGCTTTAAAGGGTTCCCGTTTACCCCAAAAATACCGGCGATAAAGGGGCAGGCGAGCCTTTTTTAAACAAAACGGCACCGAGGCGGGATTAATGTAAATGGGAATACCCTGTTTATCCAGCCAGGGGGCGTTGCCGCTGTGGTCCTCGTGAAAGTGAGTCAGCACCACTTGCTCAATGGACTGGGTGCGAAAAAAGTTAATGTAGTCCGCAGCAAACCGGCTGGGGCCGGTGTCCACCAGCAGGCCATCCACCACGTAAATGTAAATATCAAGCCGTGACCCGAATAGTTTGACCGTACCACCGGCACAGGTTACCCCCCGGTGCTTTGTGATCTTTAAATTACCCAAACTCCGAACCTCCTTGCACTGCTTACAGGCGGAAACATACCGGCGGCACCATAAAGTAAATCAGCAGGAAAAAAACCTGCTGATGTTGATACCCATATGCCTGTTCTATAATTCTTTCCAACGCCGAAAAATCCTGCCGGCTCAGGTTTACATATTTCAGGTGGTAGCAAAATTTAGCAGTTTACCCTGCTCATTATCTTCGTACAAGTACCTGCGGGATACGCCCGTGCTCCGGGCCGCCTGTTGCACCGCACGGGCCACTGCCGGGCACACCTCTTCATTAAAAACCGAAGGGATGATATACTCCGGTGAAAGCTGCTCCGGGGTAACCATATCCGCCAGCACACGGGCTGCCGCCAGGCACATTTCATTGTTAATCATACGGGCATGGCAATCCAGTGCCCCCCTGAATATACCCGGGAAGGCCAGCACATTATTGATTTGATTGGGAAAATCGGATCGCCCGGTGGCAATAACTCCGGCAATGTCCAGAATTTCCCTGGGCTCCACTTCAGGTTCCGGGTTGGCCAGGGCAAAAACAACCGGTTTTTCCGCCATACGCAATACATCATCTCGGTGCAGCAGACCCGGTGCGGAAACCCCGATAAACACATCGGCTCCCTGGATAACCTCCCGCAAGCTGCCGTGTACACAGCGCTCATTGGTATGCAAGGCCAGCCATTTTTTAGAGTCTATTTCCGGCATATTATCCCTGCTTATAGCCCCTTTACTATCACATACCACGATATGACGCGCCCCGGTTGAAAGCAGCATCCTGGTTATGGCCACTCCGGCCGCGCCCGCGCCACTTACTACTATTTTCACTTTATCAATACGCTTGTTCACCACCCGCAGCGCGTTGAGCAGTCCGGCCACGGTAACCACCGCCGTGCCGTGCTGGTCATCATGAAAAACCGGTATATCCAACCGCCGGCTCAACTCCTCCTCGATGGCGAAGCACCGGGGAGCGGCAATGTCCTCAAGGTTGATACCGCCAAAGGCGGGTGCGCAGGCCGCCACCGTATCAACAATTTCCTTTACGCTGTGCACATTGAGACAAAGGGGTATGGCATCGATACCGGCAAACTTTTTAAATAACACAGCTTTGCCTTCCATCACGGGCAGCGCGGCCTGGGGGCCGACATTACCCAGTCCCAAAACAGCGGTACCATCGGTGACAATGGCCACGGAGTTGCCCTTCATGGTTAGCCGGTAAACAGTCTCGGGGTCGTTGGCTATAGCCCGGGATACCCTGGCCACCCCCGGGGTATAAACCAACCCCAGGTCCTCACGGCCGTGGATATCTCTTTTGGCCTTTATTTCAATCTTGCCGCCCAAATGCTTTATAAATACCCTGTCGGCCACTTGCATTACCTGTACGCCGGGAATTTTCTCCAGTGCATTTATCAAACCCACCAGGTCCTCCTGGTCATTGAACCAAACCATCAGTTCCCTGACTTTATAGTCGGAAGTTGCGGAAACCAAATCTATAGAACCCAGGTTACCTCCTTCGGCAGCAATCACGGCCAGCACCTGGGCCAGTGTACCGGGTTGATTGGTCAGTTTTAAGCGGATAGTGACATTAAGTGACATTTCCTTGTTGCTTCCTCCCGTCCTTTATTCACGTTTTTTTACGCAAATATAGTAACCTGGCTTAACTTAATTCAATTGGCTACGCAATATTAATTTTCCCCCGGCCGGTCATATTATTGCAGCTCCCCACCTGTTAGGTACCGGTATTTTAACTTTGCTGTTTCATCCGCCTGACTGCGTCAATGTGCCTGCAAACAAAGCCCGGCTTGACCCGGGATCTAAACCTGAAGGTACAGCATTCACATCTATCTTCGCTGGCCCGCAGTTCCCACCGGCAGTCGTAGTCGGTAACCAACGCCTCCTTTTCATTGATAAAATAAACGACCAAATCATCAACAAAATAAGGCTCATGAATTTTAAACGACATGACAATACCTTCCTTTGATTGATAGTTGATAATAACTCGCAAGCTTTTATCCACAATTTTCTTTAGTTCATTATAAAGGCTAACACAGGCACCGCCCCGTGTAAAGTATATAAGGTATTTAGGAACATTAAAGTTGTGTTAAACTAATGACTGTGACATAAAATATCCGAGTGTGCAGGGAAGTTCCCCCAACTTCTCCCCGGGAGGGATTGCCGTGACCAAGCCATCCGAACAAGAACTGTTTAACCCGGCCCAGGTCAGCCAGGCGCTGGGCATTACTCCCTATAATATTAAACGACTGACCCGGGAGGGACGCCTTGAAGTAAAAAAGCAAGTAAACTATAAAAACGGCGTCATGCAACTGTTTGACAGCACCCAGGTGCAGGCTTTGATACCGTTCATGCCACAAATTAAGCAAGCATGGGAACGTTATGACAACTATCACCGGGGGGCCAACCGGATGGCCCGGGCCAGAGCCTACAGGCACCGGTCATACCGGGACAAAGTCAACCGCAAAGAGCAATTTTTAAATGATATATATGGACTACCCCGGGACAGGCAAGAAATACTTAAAGCAGCTTACTATCTTTACCACCTCAACCATTATGCCAAGGCAGGAGATTCTTACCTGTATGATTTAAAGGAAGCCGTACTGCACGCCATGGTAAAAAATTATTACCACCGGGATGAGCTGTTGCAGGTCAGCTTTATAGAAGGTACCAACAAGGTTACTTTGTGCCCGGATTGCCGCGCCAAAGCCAATAGCCAGCGGCTCAGCTACCTGGAATACCTGGATAAAACCGGCGGGTGTTTTAAATGCACCAGGGAACACAAATACTACAGTCTTTTTGAATTCACGATCTGCTCTCAGGATTACCGGTTTTGCTTTCATACACCTTACACCATTGCCAAGAGATGGTTCAATAAACATGATATGCCCCCTCGCAAGGAAAGCCCGGAAAGGGAGGGTGCCTACGCCTTCGGCAGGGCCATATATGCCTCCGAAGCCCGGGCCGTGGAATTAATTGAAGTGATTGACGAGTTGCAAAAATTCCTTGCTTTATTTGATATAGAACCGCTGATTAATACTTATTAAGGCTGTTCAAACAAACTCAAATGCTAATTTTTTTCGGCTAGAAGCCAAGCAATGATTTAGCTTTTTCATATGTAACCGGCCCCGCGGCGGCATAAACCACCTGCCCCCGGGGGTCGACAATCACCGTGGTTGGTATCGCAGGCACACCACCATACAAAGCGGTCACTTCCCCCCGGCGATCCAGATATACCGGTAAGGAGTAATTATTTTCCGCGAGAAAAGTTTCAACATCAGCAACAGAATTTTCCCTACCGGTAATATTAATAAACAAAAACTCCACATTTTCTTGGGCATAATCCTGGTAGAGCCGGTTTAAGCCGGGCATTTCCTCCCGGCAGGGCGGACACCAGGTGTTCCAAAAGTTAATCAATACATACTTGCCAGCAAAATCGGATAAGGCATAGATTTGCTGCTCCGCCTGATTCGACTGGCGATCCCGGTTTTGCAAGTTTTCCCTGATAATATAAAAATCAGGGGGCATATGGCCTCTTTGCAGTTCCTTTTGTTTTGACCCCGCGGGCAAGCTTACAGCCACCTCGCCGGCCAGCCTGGTAACAGGTGGATTTACTGCTGCCTGGTTATTACCCTTCATGGCCAGCCACACCCCTGCAGCAACAATGACGGCCACCACCAGCACAGTGATTATTTTAGGTCTCAAGAAACTCTCTCTCCTTTCTTTTCAGAAAAACAGCATAACCAGCCTGTCCCACAGGCCCAGCAGCAGCAGTATCCCCATGGCAATTAAAAGGCCGCCGCTGACAGCATTAATGTAAGGCAAGGCCTTATTCATTTTACCCAGCCACCTGTGTACCACACCAATGCCCAGCGCCGCCAGCAAAAAAGGAACAGCCAACCCCAGAGAGTACCAGATTAGCAGCGCCACCCCCTGGTACAGCGTTTGGGTGTTTGCAGCCAGCAACAGTATCGAAGCCAGTACCGGCCCCACGCATGGAGTCCAGCCTGCGGCAAAGGACAGCCCCAGTAAAAACGCCCCCAGCCAGCCTGTAAACCGCCGGGCGGGCTGCCACCCGGCCTGCCTGTAAAACAGCTTGACGGGCAATATTTCACTGATGTGTAGACCAAAGATGATAATTATAACTCCCGCTACCTGCGTTAACAAAGCCCGGTTGCCGGTGAGCCACTGCCCGGCTCCGCTGGCCGCAGCCCCCAGGGCAACAAATAAAAGACTGAAGCCCAGTACAAATCCGGTGCTGTTCCATACCGCCCGGCGGCGGGACGGCCCTTCGGCAGTAGTGATATCAGTACCGGTAATAAAGGAAAGATAACCGGGCAGCAGTGGCAGAACACAGGGGGATAAAAATGATAGACCGCCAAATAAAAAAGCAGTTAATGCATTGACTGAGGACAAACCGTTCAATCAAGTCACCCCGCTTTGCTGATATAATACAATATTGTTATATATTATATATGCAATATTTGCAATAACTTTTAACAATCTGCCCCATAGAATTCTTTTACGCGGGTGAATTACAGCATGCGGCGGAAAAACTCTAGGCATAAGAAAATGCGGCAAGCGTGGGTGGTACCCGCTTGCCGCTTCATTTTACGTGTATTTTTTTTGCTACCCGCGCCCTTGATTAAAATATTTCCTGGCGGCCACCATGGCCTGCCCCAGGCTTATACCGCCGTCACCGGTGGGTACTTTAACATGCCGGTAAACTTGATAGCCTTTGTCACCAAGTATTTTGCACACCGCCGTAAGCATATACCGGTTGTGCCAGCAACCGCCGCTTAGCACCACCCGGTCGGGGCCGCTTTGGGAACGCACCTTTTCCACCGCCTGTACCACCATACTGATTATCGTATCATGGAAGCGCCGGGCGATAAGTGCCGGGGCAAGACCGCGCTCAATATCCCGCACCAACGCCGCTACGGTAGCACCAGTTTTAATTATTCCGTTGTTTAAGTTAAATGGATACGGGGCAAGGGCGGCTTTAAAATATCCGGCTGATGCTGGTTCTCCCGCAGTTTTATCCGGGGAAGATGCCGGCTTTAACCCGTCCGGGGACCGGGTACCATCAAAACAGCAAGGTACCAGTTCCCCCAATTCAACGGCGGCCTGGCCATCGTACGTATTTACCGGGCAAACACCCAGTAATGCTGCTGCAGCATCAAAGAACCGGCCACAGCTGGAAGCAAGGGGTGAGTTAATTTCCGCCCGGAGCATTTGACCAATAACAGCTATTTCATTTAAACGGTGGGGAAACAGTTTTTCCGCCACTTTGTAGCCCCGTTCCCCCAGCGCCGTCACCAGGTAAGCAACGGCGGTCATCCACGGGTTGCGCACAGCTTGCTCGCCGCCGGGCAAAGGTATGTATGCAAGATGCCACCGGCGGGAAAAGTCCAGGTAATCACCCACAAGCACCTCAAAACCCCAGATACAGCCATCCGGGCCGTACCCCGTACCATCTAAAACAACCCCGATAACCTGCCCCTCCAGGCCGTGTTCAGCCATACACGATGCCATGTGGGCATGATGGTGCTGCACGGCAATGGCATTATCCGCCAGTTCCCGGGCTATGCGGGAACTGTGGTAATCAGGGTGCAAATCGTAGCCCACAACCTGCGGGCAGGCCTGAATCAAACGGCTAAAATTCGCCAGGCTGGTGCGATAATTTTCCATTCCTTCCACCACATCAACCGCACCGATATGCGGGCTCAGATAAGCCCGGTTCCCTTTAAGCAGGCAGAAGGTATTCTTCATATCCCCGCCCGCCCCCAGAACGGTTATCTCCCGGCGCACCCCGGTTTCCGGGACGGGTTCTTTTTTTCCCTGGCCGGGCCTTCCGGTATTTTCGCCAGCCGGCAACACCGTAACCGGCTGCGGCACATATCCCCGGGAACGGCGCAAAAACTGCACCTGCCCGTCAACCAGCCCAACCACCGAATCATCGCAACGGTTGACAATATCCCGGTCATGCCATAGAAAATAATCCACCACGTCACCCAGCCGGGCAAGTGCCTGCCCGTTATCCTTGACCAGGGGCAGGCCGCTGCGGTTACCGCTGGTCATCACCAGAACCGCCGGGCCGTTTTGCAAAAGTAAAATGTGCAGCGGGGTATAGGGTAGCATCACCCCGATGCTATTTAAACCCGGAGCCAATTCCCGGGGCAGAGTTGAGGAAGTCTTTCTTTGCAAGATTACAATAGGGGCCGCCGGGGAACATAGCAGCGCCTCCTCCCGGGGCGTCACCCGGCAGTGCTCCCGCACCACCGCCAGATCCCGGCACATCACCGCCAGCGGCCTGGCCGGCCGCCCCTTACGGCGGCGCAGGCGCTGCACGGCGACAGGGTCTACCCCGCTGCAGGCCAGGTGAAAGCCCCCCAGTCCCTTGACAGCTATTATTTTACCCTCTTCCAGCAACCGCCCGGTTTCGCCAAGCCAATCACCCTCCACTACCCTGCCATGACGGTCCACCAACTCCACCCGGGGACCGCAGTCCGGGCAAGCCACGGGCTGGGCATGGAAGCGCCTGTGGGCGGGGTCATGATATTCGGCAGCACAGGACGGGCACATGGTAAAACCGGCCATGGCAGTGCCCGGCCGGTCATAGGGTAAATTTTTTACTATTGTAAACCGGGGACCACAGCTGGTACAGTTGGTAAAGGGGTACCGGTAATGCCGGTCGGACGGATCCTTAATTTCCCGGCGGCAGTCCGGGCAAGTGGCTACATCCGGGGGAACCACCGATTCACCGGTGGCACCGCCCCGGGTGTGTATAATGGAAAAACCGGCCCCACCCCGGGGAGGGCAGTTGGTAATTTCGCAATGGTGAATCCGGGCTAAAAACGGCGGGTTTGCCCGCAGTGCCCCGGTGAATCCCGCCACGCTTTCCGGCGGGCCTTCCACATATACCAGCACCCCCCGGCCCGTGTTGCATACCGTACCTGTTAAATTATAAGACCGGGCCAGGTTATAAACAAAAGGCCTGAAGCCCACACCCTGGACAACACCGGTGATAGAGATTTCCCTGGCTACAATTTCACCCACAACTATCCCTCATTGCTAAAACTGGCTCTGATAATATCCTGCCGGCTGATGATACCGATAAGCTTGCCATCGTCACCCACCACCGGCACCCGGTTAATGCCCTTATCCGCAATCAATGTGGCCACATCCGTAACAGTGGCTTCGGGGCCAACGGTATGAAGCCTGGTTGACATCAGCTCGCCCACCTTACGGGCAGCGGTACGTTTGATATCCTCACGTAATCTGTTGGGGTTCTCCAAATAAATAGGGCTGTCAAAAAGAACAACAAAAAACGGGTTTCTAACGCGTTTCTCCCGGAATACCAAATCAGCTTCGCTTATAACTCCCACCAGTTTCCCGCTGTCGTCCACCACAGGCAGGCCACTGATATTGTGATCCAGCAGTAAACGCGCCATCTTCTCCACATCATCCTGGGGGCTGACGGTTATTACTTTAGTGGTCATTATATCCCTGGCTTTTTTCACCTGCATTTCGCCCTCCTTTATTTCAATTATAATGCAAAATACCCTTTTTATTCAAAGCACAGCGCAGCGCGCCGGTTATCAGCAAATCCTGGGCAGGGGCTGGCCTGCCTGCAGGCTTAGGAGCCTGGTGCCGCCCAGGGGTGTTTGTAAATAAACATTGCCGCTGCCCGCACATACTTCGCCAATTACCCGCGCATTACGCCCATAGGAGTTCTGGCTCAATATATCCACTGCCTTCGCGGCCTGGGCCGGATCTATAATTGCCAAAAATTTCCCCTCATTGGCCAGGTACAGCGGGTCCAGGCCCAGAATATCCGCCGCCCCCCGCACTACCGGGTCCAGCGGCAGCGCCTCTTCCTGCAAGCATATATCCAGCCCGCAAGCTTCTGCTATTTCTTTAGCGGCGGTGGCCAGCCCTCCCCTGGTCAAATCACGCATCATTTTAATGCCGGGGCAGTGCTTTTGGAGCAGCTTGATGATATTGTTCAACGGCGCACAGTCACTGGCCAGGGCACCATCCAGGCCCAGGTTTTCCCTGGCTGCCAGTACAGTTAAACCATGATTGCCCAGGCTGCCGTTAACCAGCACGGCATCTCCGGGCACCGGGCGGTGATATCCCCAATCCACTTTTTCGGGTACCAGGCCCACTCCCGCCGTGGTGATAAAAAGTTTGTCCACATGTCCCCGGGGCACCACTTTGGTATCCCCGGCCACCACCTCAACCCCGGCTTCGGTACAGGCCGCCGCCATGGATGCTACCACCCTTTCCAGATCAGCCAGCCGGAAGCCCTCTTCAATGGTAAAGGAGGCGGTCATATACAGGGGCAACGCCCCGCTTACCGCCAGATCATTTACCGTACCGCACACCGCCAGCTTGCCGATATCCCCACCGGGAAAAAAAATGGGTTCCACCACAAAGGCATCGGTGGTCATGGCCAGACGTCCCCCGGGCAAGCTCAATACCGCACTATCTGATAGCTGCCGGAGCTGCGGGTTATTAAAGTATTTTAAAAATACACCCTCCACCAGTTCCCTGGTCAAAAGCCCCCCGTCACCATGGGCCAACAAAACAACCGCCATATCATCACCTCGGGGTCAGACTTAAACTTTCTTAGAGTAACTTTTATCGGCTACACATGCCCATTAAAACCACAACTAATTTAAAACTTACGTACTTTCGTTTATATTTCTTACGCTTTGTATTTATCTAAATGAAACCCGTGCGGGATATATCCCTTTAGGCGCTTTGTTCATAATTGTTTAATGCTTATACATTTGTTTATTAAATTTCACAATTCAACCTTTCTACACCCGGCACCGGAACCGGCGGCGCCGGAATTGGCGTTTACAACACCCGGCAAACGAGGTTGGTTGGTAACATACCGGTAGTAGGCGGCGCAGGCCCCTTCGGACGAAACCATGCAGGGGCCGGCGGGGCTGGCCGGGGTACATTTGCCACCGAACAGAGCGCAGTCCGGAGGGGTGATTAGACCTCTTAAAAGTTCACCACAGCGGCAGCCCCGCGGCTCAAGAAAATCACCCGTCCCAAAACCGCCGGTGGTTGTACTTTTGCCCACCCTTTCCGTCGCCAGACCGGGACCGGCAACACTCGCCGGCCCGGCCCCTGCAAACTTTTGCGTGGCATCGTACTGGGCATATTGATCCCTGATGAATAACCCGCTTCCTTCAACAACGCCAAAACCACGCCATGCCGCATCACCGGTATAAAAGCAATCTGTGATGGCCCTTTGGGCTTTTAAATTGCCATCATCCCGAACCACCCAGCGGTACCCGTTAACAACCCGATGGTCACCGGCCTGTATTAGGTCCAGCAGGACGTACAGGGCATCCAAAATATCCACCGGGGTAAATCCTGCCACCACCGCCGGAATGCCATACTCCTCCCCGATAAAGGCAAAGGCCCGGCTGCCCGTCACCGCGCAAACGTGCCCCGGCAGAATAAACCCGTCCACCTTGAGGTCCCCGGCTCCAAGCAAAGCCCCCATCACCGGGGGCACCAGTTTATGTACGGAATAGATACTGAAGTTAGTCAAACCAAGCTCAGCGGCTTGTTTAATACTGACCGCAGCCAATGGCGCTGTAGTCTCAAAACCCACCCCGATAAATATTACCTCCCAGCGGGGATTGTCCCTGGCCAGCTGCAGGGCATCCGCCGGTGAATAAACAATCTGCACCCTGGCGCCCCCGGCCCGCTCCCTCTCCAGCGAGGACTGCGCGCCCGGCACCCGCACCATATCGCCAAAGGTAGCCACTGTCACCCCGGACAACCGGGCAAAGGCAATTATTTGTTCGATATCCCGGGCCGGGGTTACACACACCGGACAACCCGGGCCGCTGCGCAATTCCACCAGGCCGGACAGCAGGCCGCGCAAACCGGTGCCCGAGACCGCCATGGTATGGGTGCCGCAGACTTCCATCAACGTCACCGCCCGGCCCAGGCGCTCGGTTAAGCGGGCCGCCCGCTCCCTGACTTTCCGAATCATTTCCCGGCCTAATTGCGGATCATTAAGCCTCTTCAGCACGTTCAAAATCCAGTAACTCCTTCCATATGGCCAGCCTGGCCTCGGCTTCCGCCAGTTCCAGCTTTTCCACCGCAAAGCCGGCGTGCACCATCAGGTAATCCCCGGGGGCCACCTCCCCCACCAGATGCAGGCCCACCTTGCGCCTGACGCCCTCGACCTCGATAACCGCCCACTGTTTTTCAGGCACTTCCACCACCATTGCGGGTATTCCCAGGCACATTGCCGCCACCGTCCTTCTCTTTTTAAACTGCATTTATAATCTATTTTACCCCCACCGCCACTCCATCCGGTGATCAAATGCGCCGGAGAATACTAACCGCCGGTGCCACCCGTATAGCTGCCGCCAGCCTCCACCGGGGGCAAGTTATCCCCGGCCAGCTGCCCGAGCCAGTGGCACCACCGGTCAAGGCCTTGCCCGGAGCGGGCCGAAGTCACAAATACCTGTTGTCCACCGTTAATCTGCCGCATTTCCCCGAGACAAGCAGGCAAGTCAAAATCGGTATAGGGCAATAAATCAGCTTTACTGATCACAGTGGCCGCCGCCTCCCTGAATATGCCGGGATACTTGGCCGGCTTGTCAATGCCCTCGGTAACGCTGAGCAGCGCCACCTTGACATGTTCCCCCAGATCAAAGGCCGCCGGGCAAACCAAATTGCCGACGTTTTCAACAAATAATATGTCAAGTCGGGCCAGGGGCATTTCCTGCAGCGCCCGGCCCACCATATCGGCGGTAAGATGACACAACCCGGCGGTGTTGATTTGTACCGCCGTTACCCCGGCCCTTTCAATCCGCTGGGCGTCCCGGGCCGTATACAAATCCCCAACCACTACGCCGATGCTCATTTTGCCCCGCAACAGCTCCGCGGTCTTTTCCAGCAAGGTGGTCTTACCCGAACCGGGGGAACTAATCAAATTGACTGCAACCACTCTATTTTTATCGAGCAGCGCCCGGTTTTCCACAGCCCGCCCTGCATTAGCGTGCAATAAATCTCTGCCCACAATTATTCTCAATTTACTAACCGTTCCTTTCATTTTGGACCCGTGTTTCATTTCATTAATGTCTACAGACACAATCATGCCCCGCTACTATAAAATATTCTTCCGCAAGGCAGGCCCGTCATTTCATTCACCTTCAAAGTATTCAACATATAGCTCATTACCCTTAACCAGCGCAGCATTCGACACCCCGCAGCCGGGACAGCAGAACAGATAACCTTCCGGGTGAAATTCCCGGGCGCACTCCCGGCATTTTAACAGCAGGGCATTTTTTTCTATGGCCAGTTCCGCACCTGCACAAACAGTATCCACCGTTAATATATCAAAGGCGAATTGCAGTGCATCGGGCAGCGCACCGTGGCTTTCCCCCACCACCAGTTTAACTTTGGTCACTTTTGTGATGCCGTTTTCCCTGGCGCTTTGGACCACCGTATCAATAAGGGCGTGGATTAAAGATAATTCATGCACCGCTAAGACCCCGCTTCCAATTTACCGCCACGTGTTTAATTGCGTAACCACCATATCCATGGCCTGTTCCACCGCTGCCTCCACCGCCGGGGAAAGTCCCTGTACCCATCTTAGGGGACGCTCAATTTCCACTCCCACCACCACAACTTGCTCGGGGAAATTGCCGGGCATCACTCCACGGGCGAAGGAAAGGGCCTCCCGCAAACCAATACCGTGGGATTGGCCAGCGTTATAGCTGGGCGGTGGCAGTTCTTCCTCCCCGAAGCATCGCACTGTGCCCGGTGCAGTACCTCCCAGGAAGGAATCCACCAGTATTACTTTATTCGCACCCAGCATCAGTTCCACCAGGGAAAGTCCGGGAATACCCGCCTCTATGATTTGTACCCCGCCGGGCAGTTTGGTTTCGGCCATCAATCTGCGCACCACGGCAATACCAACGCCGTCATCACCGGCCAGCTCGTTGCCGCAGCCGATGATATATATATTAGTGTTTTTTTTCATCTACATTACCATCCTGACCCGTTTTATGTAATTTTAGCACCTTAAATTGCTTGCCGTTTGAAAAAAAACGGCAAGCAATTTAAAGCATTTATCTTTCTTTTGACCTTTCAATCTTATGTCCATGCCCTTTTAGGCCCAAAACGTCATGAAGGAATTTTTGTCAGGGGCTTGCCCGAGGCGTTGTATACCACCACCTGCAGCGGCACTTCACCGTAGATGGCGTGGGTGGCGCAGCTGAAGCAGGGGTCGTAGGAACGGAAGGCCATTTCCACCCTGTTGAGCAGGCCCTGGGTTATCTCAACGCCGGGTTTGATCACGGCCTGGGCCGCCTTTTTGACGGCCATGTAAATGGGCGCGTGGTTGTTGGTGGTGCCCACAATCAAGTTCACCGCAGTAACCAAACCGTTGGCGTCGGTTTTATAGTGGTGGGTCAGGGTTCCCCGGGGTGCCTCGATAATAGCCACGCCCTCGTCCGGTGTGGCGGTGGGGATGACCCGAATATCCGGGCTGGTGATTTCTTCGTCCAGGCTCAACTCCAGCAGGCGTTCCGCCGCGTAGACAAGCTCCACCAGGCGCGCCCAGTGGGCTGCCAGTACCGCATGAACGGGCTTGCCACCCAGCGTGTCGAAGAATTTTTCATAGGCTTCCTGGGCCACCGGGGTGGCCATACCATCCGCGGCGTTAAGCCTGGCCAGGGGAGCCGCCTGGTAAATGCCCGTGCCCGGTCCCTCGGTGAAACCTGTCCAGCCGTGCTTTTTGAGGTAGGGGAACTTCAGGTAACTCCAGGGTTCCACGTGTTCGCTGACATAGTCCAGGTATTCACCGGGGCTGTATTTACCTATCTCTAATCCCTTTGTATCCACTATACGCACCTGGCCGTCATAAAAGTTCACTTTATTGTTGGCGTCCACCAGACCCATGTAATTGGTCACCAACCGGTAACCATCGCTTAAGATTAATTCCACGTAACTTTTGTTTTTCAAAACCACATCGTCAAACAACTTGAGGGAGAACTTGGCAAACTCCACACAGGAGCGGGCCATCTCCTCCACCTTGCGGCGCTCCTCTTCGGTCAATCCCTTGCTGACACCCCCCGGCAGCACCCACACCGGGTGGGTGGCTTTACCTCCCAGCATGGCCTGGATATCCTGGGCATAGGCCCGGTGTTTGATCACCTCACCCCCGATTTCCAGGCCCACTTTATTTACCACCCCCAGAATATTGCGCTGGGCGGGGTCGGCATCCGGCCCCAGCACAAAGTCCGGGGCGGCCAGGGCATAAAAATGGGCGATATGACTGTGCAAGAAATGGGCGCTGTAAAACAACTCCCGCAGTTTCTTGGCCGCTGAAGGCACTTGCACCCCGAAAACCGCATCGTTGGCCTTACCCGAGGCCATATGGTGCGCCCCCGGTCAGACGCCGCAAATACGGCTGACAATCCGGGGCAGTTCCTCCACCGGTCGGCCTTCGCAAAACTTTTCAAAACCCCGCAGTTCGGGTATTTGGAAATACACGTTATCCACGGCACCGGCTTCATCCAGGAAAATTTCTATTTTACCGTGTCCCTCCAGCCGGGTGATGGGATCAATGGTTATTCTTCTGCCCACTACCTGTTCGCCCCCTTCAATAGTGCTGTGGCCATGCCAAAACGGTAAAAGGTGCCCGCCGGGTCGGCAATACCCGCCAGTATCTCCTCCGCTTCTTCGGGCGTGCGCGCGTCTATAACCGCACCGATACTGCTGATATACTTGGCCCCTTGGTCAATTACCCCGGGCAGCGGCCCGTAACAGCCCCGGCAGGGCATATTGGCGTTGATACACTGGGCTCCGCACCCGCCCCGGGTTACCGGACCCATGCACAGTAAACCCTGTTCCAGCAGGCACCGGTGGGGGTCGGGTATAATTTCGTGGCTGCGGTAAAAACGCTTGATTTTCTTATTGCTTTTTTCCCGGGGGCATTCATCACACAAAGATTTTTCCAATGCACCCACGGTGGCTCCCGCCCCGGGCAAATTGCCCGCAGCAATGGCCTGCACCACTTCCCAGATCCGCTGGGCGGTGGGCGGGCAGCCCGGCACGTAGTAATCCACCTCCACCACCTGGTTCAGGCTGTGCACAAAATCAAAAAACTCGGGCAGGTGCAAAACACCCTCGTTCACCGGGCAGCCGGTAACCGGCAGCACCTGCCCGGGATTAACGGTGGAAGGGGTATCCATGTATACCCGCTGCAAAATATCCTCCCGCTGCTTGAAGTTGGCCAGGGCCGGTATGCCGCCGGACACCGCGCAACTGCCGAAGGCAACCATCACCCTGGATTTCTCCCGCAGCAACCTGGCCATATGCTCGTTTTCCGAATTGCGCACCGCACCGTTGAACAGGCACACATCTATGCTGCCCGGCGCCATTTTTTCCACATCGGCGTACTTGTGGTCGGTGGCCACGGGCCATAACACTATATCCGCCACACCGGCAATGTCCAAAATCTTTTCGTGCACGTCCAGCACGGCCACGTCACAGCCACCGCAAGCGGCGGCCCAGTAAAGGGCCAATTTCAGTTTAGCCAACTTCAGCCCCCCTTTCGGTGCGCTCCCCTTTCTTAAAGGGACCCAATTGCCGGATTTGCTCGGTAAACTCATTGACAATACTGGCAAACTGCGGCCCCTCGGCGGCTGAAATCCACTCCAACCGCACCCGTCTTTTATCCACGCCCATTTGCTCCAGCACTTGCAGCATCAGCGGGTAACGCTTCATGGTATTGTAATTACCGTCCGAATAATGGCAATCTCCGGGGTGGCACCCTGCGATGAGCACCCCGTCCGCGCCCCCGTCCAGCGCCTTGAACACAAAGGTGGGATCCACACGCCCGGAGCACATTACCCGCACCACCCGCAGGTTGGCCGGGTACTGCAGCCGGCTGACCCCGGCCAAATCCGCCCCGGCATAACTGCACCAGTTACACAAAAACCCGATTATTTTGGGCTCGAAATTTTCCATCCATGGTCCTCCTTTCATAACCGGTCATTCAATTAAACCGGTCGAATGCTTGGTGAACAAACGACACCCACCTTCCATCAGGTGCACAGTGCCTCTATCTCAGCCAGGATAATTTCATCACTGAAGTTCCTGGTGGAACAAGCTTTGGTGGGGCATGCCGAGGCACAAACACCACAGCCTTTGCAGAGGACCTGGTTAATTTCGGCCACCTTCAACTCTTCATTAAAGGAGATGGCGGAGTAGGGACACAACCCCACGCAAATCCGGCAGCCCGAACATTTGTCTTTATCAATAACGGACACCACCCCGCCGGCCACCAGGTTTTCGCTGGACAGCACCGTCATGGCCCGGGCCGCCGCCGCCTTGCCCTGGGCAATGCTTTCATCAATTAATTTAGGGGCGTGGGCCAAACCGCACATAAAAACACCGTCGGTGGTAAAGTCCACCGGGCGAAGCTTGACATGGGCCTCCAGGAAAAAGCCCTCATCATTGCGGGGCACCTTGAAAAGGCCGGCTATGGCGGCACCGTCCTCCGGGGCCAGAATGGCCGCCGCCAGGGCCACTATATCGGCATTAATCACCACAGGTTGCCCCAGTACATGGTCCGTAACGGTTACCTGCAGCCCCGTGCCCCCTTTAGCCGGTACCTGTTCCACCTGCGGTTTGCTGTCCTGGGCATATTTGATGAATATAACCCCCATACGCCGGGCCTTCTGGTATAGACCCTCAAAGAACCCGTAGGTGCGCATATCCCGGCACAATACGAAAACATTGAGCAGCGGATAAGATTCCTTTAGTTTAATGGCGTTCTTGACACTCTCCGAACAGCATACCCGGCTGCAGTAAGGGCGCTGGGGTTCCCTTGAACCCACACACTGTATCATCACCACATTGCGGGCCTTCTGCAGCAGCGCGCTGTTTTCCCAAATCAACCCCTCCAAATCAAGACAGGTCATCACCCGGGGGTCCTGGCCGTACAGGTACTCCACAGGTTTATATTCCTCTCCCCCGATGGCAATTACAGCCACCCCGTGGTTTACCTTCCGCTTACCTTCCGGGGTGGTAAAACCGGTGACATAATTGCCCACGTAACCGTAGACATCGTCGATTACCGCATTGCAGTGCACCTCAATCAGCGGGTGGGCCATAACTTTGGCGGTGAGATCGCGCAAATAGCTCTTCACATCCCGCCTGTCCATGGTATAGTGAATACGCCGGGTCAGCCCGCCCAGCTCGTTCCTTTTCTCCAGCAGGTACACTTTGATACCCTGCCGGGCCAAATCCAGAGCGCATTCCATACCGGCCACTCCGCCGCCCACCACCAAGGCCGCCTGTTTAACCCCCAGATCGATTTCATACAGGGGTTCCTGCAATACCACCCGGGATACCGCCCGCTTCACCAGGCTTTTGGCCTTTTGGGTGGCCACATCGCTGCTGCCGCTGTGCACCCAGGAACAGTGCTCCCGGATATTGGCCATTTCAAACAAATAGGGGTTCAGACCCGCCTCCCGCAATGTCTGCCGGAACATGGGCTCGTGGGTGCGCGGCGTACAGGAGGCCACGACTACCCGGTTTAAACCTTTACCGGCAATTAACTGTTTGATGTTCTGCTGGTTATCCTGGGAGCAGGCAAACAAACACTCCTCGGCATGCACCACCCCGGGCAAGCCCCGGGCAAACTCGACCACCTCCGGCACATCCACCACCGCGCCGATGTTAATCCCGCAGCGGCAGACAAATACACCCACCCGGGGCTCTTGACCCGAGACATCCCGTTCAGGCGTCACGGATTGTTTGCGCACCAGCGTATTTCTAACTTCGGTTAGCAGGGCCGCGGCATTTCCGGCGGCGGCGCTGGCCTGCACCACAGCCCGGGGTATGCTCATGGGCCCCTGAAAAGCACCACAGGCAAATATACCCTGCTGGGATGTGCTCACCGGGTTAAAGTTGGGATACTGGCAAAATCCGTATTTGTTCAGGCGAACACCCAGTTTACCGGACAGTTCAATATTATATTTGGCGGGCTCCAATCCCACGGATAGTACCACCAAATCAAATACACCGGTCTGTACCCGGCCGTCGGGCAAAGCATACCTGATGGCCAGGCTCTGGTCTTCCCCTTGTTCAAGCGCGAATATACGGGAACGGACCAGGCGCACGCCGAATTCATATTTGGCCCGTTCCAGGTAACGCTCAAAGTCTTTACCAAAGGTCCGCATATCCATATAGAAAATAGTGGTGTCCAGCTCACCGTGGGCGTGCTCCAGGGCCACAATAGCCTCCTTCAGGGCATAGGTACAGCATACGGAAGAACAATAAGCATTGCCGCTTTTAGCCACATCCCGGGATCCCACGCACTGAATCCAGGCTATCCGGCGGGGCGTCCGGCCGTCCGAGGGCCTTACCAGGTGCCCGGCCGTAGGACCCGAGGCGCTTAATATCCGCTCAAATTCAATACTGGTCAGCACATTGGGATATGTACCGTAGCCATAATTGCGAAAATCCCTGGGATTGAAGGGCTCAAACCCCGAGCTTAGTATAATTGCCCCCACCTGCAGGGCCTTAATTTGCTCCACCTGGCTAAAATCGATGGCATTGCTTTTACAATGTTTGACACACAGTTTGCAGATATCCTTACCCTTTTCCCGTCCCCTGGTAAGATACAGACAGTGTTCACTGTCAATAACATAGGCCGAGGGCACGGCCTGGGCATACTTGGTATAAATAGCCTTGCGCCCACTTAACCCCGCATTAAACCGGTCGGGCACTTTCACGGGACACTTTTCAGCGCACACACCGCAGCTCACGCATTTATCCACGTCTACATAACGGGGTTTAACCCGCAGGCTAACTGTAAAATTGCCGGTCTCTCCCTGCACACTGTCCACCCAAGCGTTGGTAATTAACTCTATATTTCCGTGCCGCCCGCTTTCCACCAGTTTGGGCGAAAGAATACACATGGAGCAATCATTGGTGGGAAAGGTTTTATCCAGCTGCGCCATCACTCCCCCGATGGCCGGGGAGTTTTCCACCAGGTAAACATAATAACCCGATTCCGCCAGATCCAGCGCAGCTTGAATACCGGTCACACCGCCGCCGACCACCAGCACCGCGCCAATCTTCTGTTGAGTCAAAAAAACACCTCCTTAACAAATACGAGTTATAATTACCGTTAATTATGAACATAATTATTTTTCTTTACATTTAGTATATTTTGAAAATTTAAAAACTATCACCCCTGCTTCCTGCAATATAGAATTACTTTGCACTTTAATTACAATATGTAGTGACAACAGTTTTGTAAATTATATCATATTAACTGATTAATTGGAATTATAATGAACAAAATTTCTAAAAGGGTTTGTTTAAAGAATATGCTTTGGTTAAACAAAAATAAAAGACACGGCATTTTTACCGTGCCTGAGCGTTTTATTCAGTTATCATTTCGGGCTGCTTATCCCCCGCTTCATTTAGCAGCGTGCGGTTTTTATAGTTCCATGCCAGCACCGCTTCAGCAAATGAAACCATTTTTTTGGTCATTCCACCACCCACTTTACCGTTAAGGCGGCTGGGCAGTTCTCCTTTATCTATATGGGCATAGTCGTCCATACCCAATTCCGAGGCCATTTCATTTCTAAATTCCTCCAGCGCCGGGGCCACATAAGCTTGCAATTCCCGCGGCACCAAACCGGTGGCGGCTGTTTTGCTCATTAAATCCGGTAGTACATGCTCCAATGTCATTAAGCTGTTTGTTGAATCTGCTGCCAAAACCGTCACCTCCACGTAAAATTTATTAGAAAAATTTTAACAAGCTATCATACCCAATAAGTGTTTCTAGTATTCCTTTTAAAATCATTTTTATGCTATAAAAAAATGCCCAGATTTTAAACTGAGCACGCCACAAAAACAAGATAATTATCATTTTTTTGCGTAATTTATTTATTTTAATAAAACTGCCGGCATATATAAAAATGCATGAACCGGTAAAAATTGAAACTTTACTTGGCCACCAAACTGTAATCCGGTTCCAGGGGCACGGTGGTGTCCATATTGCCGTTTAAAATACTTTCTTTTTTATCGCTTTCCAGCAGGAACTGGACCTTTTCAATACCCGGTAGCCTGGCCAGAGAATTTACCACCGAGTACAGGGTCATGATCTCGCCTGCCGATCCGCCCCAGTGTTTGGTTTGAAATTCTTTGGAGAAGTTAACATAGGCCACACCGTTTACCACGGATACTGAAAGCAGCTTGGTTCCCTCAGGTATGGTCCGCTCCAGGTTATCCTTTTGGGGACCGCTGATTAATTCCCTGATAATCACGGCTTCCAGCAATTCATCCCCTTTGGTCACTGTTCTTTCCTCCGGCACCAGGTACATAGCCTGGTCGTCACTGAAATAAAGGGTGACCTTTTGACGGGTTTTGGCCGGTTTGGCACTGATGTCGTCATTGGGACCGGGCGCACCGCCACCCGCAGGGCTACCCCCCCGGGTAACGCCCGGGTTTTGGTTACCCCCCTGGGAGGCGGCATTATTATTGGGAGCGCAGGCCACCAGGGCAAGGGTTAACAATGCCAGCACCGCCACCAGGGTCACCATTCCCTCCAACCTGATGCCTTTCTTATTATTCATTATAAATAATTCCCTCCTTGGATATAGAATAATAGTCTTACACTTTGCCGCTTGGGTTTAGTATAAATTTGAAATGTTTCACTGATGTAAAAAGGAGTTAAATATTTATTACAAAACTGTTACAGAAAAAAACCGCCTACCGGCCTTTTATACAGCAGTAAACGGTCCTTACTCACACATATCCCAAATGTAATCCAGCAAGTCAATCCCCCGGATAACCCCAACTGCCTTTTGGCCCTCGAACACAGGCAGAATGTTGACGTTTTTTGTCATCATCAAACGTATAGCATCGGTTACACTCTGTTCTGACTGAACAAATGCCTGTACCAGGGGGCTTATTACATCTCCAACTTTAGTTACCACCGACTTCTTTAACGGCTCTTTATGATAGAATCTGGACCAGGATACGGCAAATAGTTCCGCACCGTTATAACTTAAGGTTTTACCTTTTATATGATTTAATATATCTCTGACCGTTAATATGCCCACCAGCTTCTCTTCATTATTAATCTTTTTTGTTCTGCTGAACACCAAAACCGAGCGATGTCTATTATCACCGGCTCTGAATGCCTTCAAGCTACTAATGGCGTCCCTTAAACTATCGTCATCGTATACTTTCGGGTATTCAGATAAAGGAATCATTAATTCTTTAATTTTCTTTGTACCCAGCATTTTAACATACCACCTTTGTAACCCAACCATTACCGGTAAAAGCAATTTCTCATTGAAATAAGACCAATGTTTACCAACTTAGCTGCATTTTAACCGCTCCGGACCGGTTTTAGCCATACCGTACCGCGAAAAAATAGGGCGAAACCGGCAGCATATTTTGGTCCTGCTTTATTATATACATGAAACCGTGTGCACATAATCCATACCGGGCAACACCAGTGTAAAGACCGTCCCCTCACCAGGCCGGCTGGTCACCTTTATGCTTCCCCCGTGCCGGTGTACAGCCTGGCGAACAACGGCCAGGCCCAGCCCGGTACCTCCGGTAACCCGGGAGCGGGCCTTGTCCACCCGGTAAAAACGATCAAATACATGGGGCAGGTCTTCGGCTGGAATGCCTTCACCGGTGTCCGCCACCTGCACGATTAAATCCTTCTTTTTCACCTGCGCCTCCACTGTTACTGTGCCCCCGGGGGTATGCCTGATGGCATTATCTACAAGATTAAATAAAATACCAGTGAACAAATCGGGGTGCACCGGCCAGGATAATGCCGGGTCTATGTCCGTTTGCAAAGCAACGCCCCCCTCGCAAGCCCTGGGTCGCAGCAACAGCAGCACATGTTCAACCAAACCGGCCACTGCAGTATTCTCTTTAACCAGAGGCCCCTCCTCCTCTAGCCTAGTCAGTTGCAGCATGTGATCAACAATCCTGGCCAGGCGGTTCATTTCACTGTTGATATCCGCCAAATATTCCCGGTACACGCCAATGTCCTGCTCGTTGGTTTCCAACAGAGACTGGGCCAGCGCTTTTACCGAGCTCAGGGGCGATTTCAACTCGTGGGAAGCATCGGCTAAGAACCTGCGCCGCAAAAGGTCAGCCTCGGCCAACCGGCCACTCATTTCATTAAAAGCAGCGGCCAATTGCCCCAGTTCATCACTGCTACGGGCCGGGATATGCTGCTCCAGGTGACCGGCGGAAACTTGCCGCACAGCTTCGGTCAGTTCCTTTACTGGTTTAGTTAACAGCCCGGCCAGCCCCAGACTTAGAAGTGCGGCCAGTAAGCCGCTGACCAGGGAAACTAAAAGCATTTGACGGCGTATATCATCCAGCGCTGCATACAGGTCATCCAATCCTTCCACCAGCATCACCACACCGGCGGTGGATTTATCCCGAAGCACCGGCACAGCCGCATATAACACCATTTCTCCACTATTTAACCGGTGCACGCCTGTTTGGCCGGTACCGGTCAGCGCGGTCTTAACTTCCTGGTGGCGCAAAGAGCGGCCCAGCAGCCATTCTTCATCGTAGGAATCCACCATTATATTGCCCCGTCGATCCAGTACCAGCACCCGAACCCCCATTCTAGTGCCAAAATCCCGGGCTAAATAATAAGCATTGCGGTCTGAACGCAGCAGTGTATCCTGGCCGGTGGTGGCGATTATATTAGCATTGGCCAGGGAAGTGGCCGCCCTTTCCCCAAGGTAATTCCGCTCCAGCATCTGAAGCAAAAAAAGGTTGGCAATCCCTAATATTAAGACAATGAGCACAAAATAAGTACCCGCCATTTTCCAGCGGATCGACGTTTTAGATGGTATTTTCATCAATCGGCTCCTGCAAAATAATATCCGGCACCCCAGCGGGTCATGATCCAGCGGGGATTAGCGGTATCCGGCTCAATTTTTTGCCGCAGCCGGCGAATATATACATCCACCACCCGGGGCTCACCGAAATACCGCGTTCCCCAAACCTGATCCAGCAGCACCTCCCGGGTAAAAATACGACCCGGCTGCCGGGCCAGAGTGAGCAGCAGATCAAATTCCCGGGAGGTGAGTTCAACCGCCCGGCCTTCCCGGCGTACACGCTGCCGCGGTACATCTATCTCCAAACCGCTCGCTTTGATCACCTCCCCCGGAGCGCAGCAATTCCCCCGGGTTCGTGCACCACCAGTCACTTGCTCCCCGCAAGAGATATCTTTATACGCCTGACCGGACCTACCTGACTCATTTGAAAACCGGTCACCGCAAGTCCCGGGTCGCTCCGGGGGTACCCGGCGGAGTATGGCTCTGATACGGGCAATCAATTCCCGGGTGTTGAAGGGCTTGGCCAGATAATCGTCCGCACCTAATTCCAATCCCACAATTTTATCCACTGCATCCCCCCGGGCGGTTAACATAATGATGGGTAAATTACTAAACTGCCGAATACGCCGGCATACTTCCAGCCCGTCCATCTCGGGCAGCATGATATCCAGCACCACCAAATCCACGGGCTCGGAGCGCACCAGGGACAGAGCCTCGGTTCCATTATAAGCCGCCTGCACCTCATACCCCTCGTTTTCCAGACTGCGCTTCAGTCCCTTAACCAGCAACTGCTCATCATCCACTAATAGTATTTTGGCCACGCAGCATCTCCCCTGCAAATAAAAAAGTGTAAGCCACCGGATATATCCCGGCTTTTGCTTATCATACAATATTTTTGCGTTATTAACACATTGTTGAATCCTAGTGGCGAGAAATCACAACTGACCAGACATTTTTTCAGCATCAAGTTAATAGAATCTACCAGGGACTTAGTCTAATATAAGTTTTATAATAATAAACCACCAAGGGCAAATTAAAGGGGGTAAAAAAACTTGTTGTCACCAAGCCTGGAAGATTACCTGGAGGAAATATACCGGTTTTCCTTGAAAAACGACGTGGTACGGGTCAGCGACATAGCCGCCTGCCTGGATGTAACCCTGCCCTCTGTAAATAACGCCACCAGAAAATTAAGCAGTGAAAATTATCTGATCTATAAAAAATACCGGGAACTGGTTTTAACGGATAAAGGACGCAAACTGGGCCGGTTTCTTGTAGAAAGAAACAGTATATTACAAAAGTTTTTGCGCGTAATCAATTCCGGTTGCGATATTAAAGCCGAGGCCGAGGCCATGGAACACTATTTATCCATGCCCACCCTCTGGGCCATTGAAAGCCTGGTCGACTTTTTTGAGCACAACGGCGAATGTGCCCAGAGATATTTGCAACACTATCAGAAAAGAAAGGAACAAGGACTGGGTGTAGTGGATGGCTACCGGGATTGACCAGCGCTGCAATCTTTCAAGTTTTGAGTGAGCTGCTTTTGCAAATGCCAGCATATCCAGGAGCCCAACCGGCCTCGAAGCCGGTTTTTTCATTTTATTCCCCCTACCGCTTTTTGGCATGCCGGAATAGTAACACCTTTTCAATAAATCACATATTATTGTATAGGTTTGTTAGATACATTTAACAAACTAAAACACCATAAAGTTCAATGGGGGGAAGCGCATGAGTAGTATTACCACTTTGAATCGCATGAGCAACGGTTCTTTCGCACTGGTTACGGGTATTACGGCCGAGGGTTTAACCCGGCGCAGGCTGCTGGATCTTGGCCTGGTTCCGGGCACTAAAGTGGAGGTTATCCGGCGCAGCCCGGTGGGCGATCCCATTGCTTTTAATATCAGAGGCGCGGTAATAGCACTGCGCAGGGAAGTAGCCGGGCAAGTACTGGTAACTCCCTGGAATTAACTTTACACCGAAAACTACAGGGACTTGCTACGTTTTTCGGGTTAATCATATATTTACTCGTTAAAACTTAACCCGGTCAAACCATAATATTAAACGAGAGGGACGGGAAAATGGGGCTTACCTATCAATCAACGGGAAAATTAACCTCCAGGGTAACACTGCACACAAAATCAGCAACATATGACTATGTTATCGCCCTGGCGGGAAATCCCAACACGGGTAAAAGCACTTTATTTAACGCTTTAACCGGTTTACGGCAGCATACCGGCAACTGGCCGGGCAAAACGGTGCAACGGGCCGAAGGTACTTTTCAACACAATTCACGCCAATACAAAATAATTGATCTGCCCGGCACCTATTCACTGCTGGCCAACTCAGCCGATGAAGAAGTTGCCCGGGATTTTATTTGTTTTGCCAGGCCTGACGCTACCATTGTGGTGGTGGACGCCACCTGCCTGGAGCGCAACCTCAACCTGGCGCTGCAGGTGATGGAAATAACCAGTAAGGTGGTGGTTTGTGTAAACCTGATTGACGAGGCCAGGCGCAAAAAAATCCGGATAGATATTAATAAACTAAGTAACCGGATGGGGGTACCCGTAGTCGCCACCGCCGCCAGAAGCGGTGAAGGCCTGCCCCGGCTGCTAGAGGCGATTGAAGATGTGGCCGGAGGATGTATCCTGCCCAAGCCAAAGCTGGTGCGCTACGGTCAAATGGTGGAAGAAGCCGTTGCCTGGCTGGAACCCCGGGTGCGGGACGCGGTGGGCGAGGATATAAATGCCCGCTGGCTGGCTCTGCGCTTGCTGGACGGCGATATCAACCTGGTAAAGGCAATGGAAAAATATCTAAACGACAGGGAAGCAGTAACGGTAATACCGGTGGCCCGGGAGGGGTGGGCCTGATGCCACCAAAATCCTTAACACCATTATTGGAAGAGGCCCGAACAATCACCGGCCCGCGCCAGGGTCAAGTCAGGGACAGTATTGTTACCGGCATCTACCGCACCGCCGAACAGATAGCCGGTGAAGTGGTCAGCTATACTTCCAACGGGCGAAAAGACCTGGACCGTCAAATTGATAACATACTAACATCACCCTTATGGGGATTCCCCATCATGTTTGGTATACTGGCGGTGGTATTCTGGGTAACCATTGCCGGCGCCAATATACCTTCAAGCCTGCTGGCAACGGGACTCTTTTGGATAGAGGCCCGGCTGACGGATTTATTTATGCTCCTTGACGCCCCCGATTGGCTGCACGGATTTTTAGTATTGGGCGTCTACCGCAGCCTGGCGTGGGTTGTGGCAGTGATGCTACCGCCAATGGCCATTTTCTTTCCGCTGTTCACTCTGTTGGAAGACCTGGGCTACTTGCCCCGGGTGGCCTTTAACCTGGACCGCTTTTTTAAAAAGGCCGGCGCCCACGGCAAGCAGGCCCTGACCATGAGTATGGGCTTCGGTTGCAACGCCGCGGGCATCATCGCCTGCCGTATCATCGAGTCGCCCCGGGAGCGGCTGATTGCCACGTTAACCAATAATTTTGTGCCCTGCAATGGCAGGTTTCCCACACTAATTGCCCTGGTAAGCATTTTCATAGCCGGGTCGGTTTCCCTTTCACTGAGCAGTGCGGTGGCCACCCTCGCCGTAGCCGGGCTGGTGGTCTTTGGCGTTGCCGTTACGCTTTCGATTTCCTGGCTGCTATCCAAAACTCTACTGCGGGGTGAGCCGTCATCCTTTACCCTGGAACTGCCACCCTATAGAAAGCCTCTGGTGGGCCAGGTGCTGGTGCGCTCGGTGCTGGACCGCACTTTGTTTGTACTTGGCCGCGCCGTGTTAATCGCTGCTCCCGCCGGAGGTCTAATCTGGCTACTGGCCAACAGCACCGTTGGCAGTGCCAGCCTATTAAATATTATCGCCGGGTGGCTGGACCCCCTGGCCCGGTTTATGGGGCTGGATGGTTTTATACTGCTGGCCTTTATACTGGGCCTGCCGGCCAATGAAATTGTTTTACCCATCCTGATTATGAGCTACGTTAGCGGCGGTGCCATGATGGAACTGGACAGCCTGGCCGGTCTGCGCCACCTGCTGGTGGATCAGCACGGGTGGACCTGGCTGACGGCCCTGTGTACTATGGTTTTCTCTCTTTGCCACTGGCCTTGCGGCACTACACTGTTCACCATCAACAGGGAACAACGCAGCTGGCGCTGGACGTTACTGGCCGCTTTGATACCCACCACCGTGGGCGTACTGGTCTGCATTTTGATAAACAATCTGGTACGGGCGGCGGTTTTAATTTAATAATTGGCGTAATTACAGGAAATTGCAACCACGACACCGAATTAAATAAAGGGGGTGGTTGCTTGAAACCCGAAGAACTGGGCAATTTACTGATTAACATATTTAAAAACCGGCCGCTTAAGGATGTTGTCGCGTTCAGCAAAGATGACGCAGGTTTTAAAAAGTTATTGATTGAAAACCTGGGTGAGGAAAAGTATAGGGAAATTGACAGGCTGGACCCGCTGGTTTGGTTGGATGCAATAAGAATGCTCTATTTACATTACGTGGATAAAAAGAAAAATTGACATTTGCGTATAAATAGAATAAGCCGCACCTTCAGTGTGCGGTTTATTCTATTTATACCTCACGCGCGGTCAAGCTTTACCATTTTATTATAGCCCTGCAGGACTTATATTTTTGAATTTTTGGTGCCGAATTTTTAATATGATCCCCTTCTTCTCAACAACTCCCTTATGAGTAGTATTAATACCAGCGATCTGAGCAATCCTCTACCGCCCTGTCTCTCCAGGGGGTAGCCGGTTGAAACGGCAACCTGCTGGTAAATCTGGTCAGCCATTTGCTCCACATAAGTTCTACTGGGGTAAGGGTGACAACCAGGGGTATTCGGGTTATCATACATTTCGCAGTAACGTTTAACAGTGGGATAAACCTGGTAATAAATGTCGGGATACATGGCATCAAGGGGTTCAGTGGCGTGCGGCGGGCAATACGGGGGCGGCATATAGCCCTGGGTTTTTGCGTCGTCAGACATGTTGACACTCCTTTCATTTTATTATCATAATATATCAAATAATTTAAAATGTGCATAATCCTCCATTTTAAGGCAATATGTAATAAGGCAACCACCCCCAATACTTGCATTTTACATAAACCCCCATTTGATATCATGCTGCGCAGTGTCAACGCCCACATCGAATTTTTGCTGCGGGAAGCGACCCGCCCGGCGGGTCGCTTCCCGGGCAAACCCGGGGCAGAGCAGCGAGAGGATAAAAATAAATAATAAGGTTGTTACCCCAAAGGCATTGCCTATCATTAAGTTAATCACCAATAATTTTAACTAATACTCTTTTTCGTCTTTTGCCGTCAAATTCTCCGTAGAAAATTTGTTCCCAGGGGCCGAGGTCCAGTTTGCCGTCAGTGACGGCAACTACGACCTCCCTTCCCATGATAGTACGCTTTAAATGGGCATCTGCGTTGTCTTCAAAACCATTATGGTGATAACGCGAATATGGCTTTTCGGGTGCCAGTTCTTCCAGCCAGTTTTCGAAATCGCGGTGAAGCCCGGCTTCATCGTCGTTAATGAATACACTGGCCGTTATGTGCATGGCGTTGCAAAGGAGCAGTCCTTCTTTGATACCGCTTTCCGTTAAACACTCGTCCACAAGCGGGGTAATATTAATCAATTCCCGCCTCTTGGAAACTTCAAACCACAGTTCTTTTCTATAACTTTTCAACCTAAAAGCCCCCTTATTATACCCAAGTCAGCTCGGGTCTACTTCATCATAGGAAAAGGTTGTGACACGTGTGTAGTCACCCCTGGCTTTGTCCTTTCCACCGGCCTCTTTCTTGAGAAATTTATCGTCCCCGGCTGCCACTGACGGTTTTTTGCGGTCTATCATAGCCAGGACATGCTTTTTTCTTTCATTATTACTATTATCCATAATATCACCTATATTTTAGTTTTTGTTATTATGCACAACCACCTGCCCTTTTATGGTTACTTGATACTTGACATTGCAAAATATACAGGATAAAATCAAATGCATAAACTGAACCAAGTTCATTTCATGCATTTACATAACCTGGCATAGATCTACGGGAGTCTGCAATGGTATACAACAAGACCAAGAAAGTAATTGAAAAACAACAGGCACGTAAAAGGAAAATACTAACCGTGGCCAGGGAAATCCTGGCTAAGGAAGAAACGGGCAGCATTTCCATCAAGACCATCGCCAAAAAGGCCGGAATCGCCACGGGTACATTCTATTTGTACTTTAAGGATAAAGAAGCTTTAATCGACACCATCATCAAAGAGTTTTACGATGAGCTCCTTGAAATTATTAAAAAGGAAAGAACCCAGTATACCAACGGTTTTGACAAGCTGGCCGCTTCCATGGAAGCTTGTATTAGAACATTTATGAAAAAAAAACACCTGGCCAAAATCCTTTTAGACCTTTCCCCCCAAAGTAGTGCGGTTGTTAACACCAAATTTACGGATATAGAAAACGACTTGATCAGGCTCACCAAAATCGATCTGGATGAACTAATGGAACAGCGGTTGATACCAATTCAGGATACCCGGGTTAGCGCTACCGCCTTTGTGGGCGCCTTCCGTGAGGTTATTTTATCATGGATCAACGGCGATGAACCGGCGGATATGGATATGGCATGTAAAACATTAATCAATTTCAACATGAGAGGGCTGGGGAAGAATTAAAAGATGGATTATTTATCAATTAAATCTTTATACGTGGAATATGTTCATAATAAACAAATAACCCCCGCCCTGAAAGATGTATGTCTATCCCTTCCTTTCGGGTGTACAGGCGTAATTATCGGACCGTCGGGATGTGGCAAAAGTACACTGTTAAACGTTCTGGCCGGTTTAAATCAAAGCTACCAAGGAACGGTATTAATAAATGGTAAACCGCCCAGGGACAGCGATAGAACAGCTTTAATCTTGCAAGATTATGGTTTATTACCCTGGAAGACCGTATGGGATAACGTTAGACTGGGCCTGAAAATTAAAGGATTTTCCAAACCAGAAATCGATTTAAAAACCGAAAAAATATTCCACCGGTTGGGGCTACTACATTTAAGAAAACGGTATCCGGCCCAACTGAGCGGAGGCCAGCGGCAAAGGGTGGCTATTGCCAGGTCGCTGGTTCTGGAACCGGAACTTCTACTCATGGACGAGCCCTTCTCTTCCCTGGATGCCCTTACCCGGGAGGAAATGCAGGATTTTCTTATTGAGCTCTGGCAGGAAACAAAACTAACAATTCTCATCATTACGCACAACATAGAAGAAGCAGTTTTCCTGGGACAAAAAATTTTTATCATGTCAGCATGCCCGGGTACTATTATTCAAGAACTTCCCAACCCGCTGGCCGGTGAATACACCGCCCGCGGTAAAGTGGAATTTCTGGAAATGTCCGGCTCTTTGCGCTCGTGTTTAAGGGGTGTCAAATAATTATGCAACAAAAAGACATTGTTCAGAAACCCTTGAACGTTTTAATATCCATTTTATTTTTGATTGCGTGTTGGCATTTACTATCTGTAGTATTAAACACCCCTGCTCTGGCACCTCCTTTGGAGGCATTCAAAAGTTTTTTTCAACTTATTACCGGTGATTTACTCCCCCACATCAAGATTAGTTTTTACCGGGTGGGGGTTAGTCTGGTCATTTCCACTCTTTTGGGTGTCCCTTTGGGGTTGTACTTGGGGAAAAACAGCAGGGCCGATGAGTTTTCCGCGCCCCTGATATATCTTACTTACCCCATACCCAAAGTAGTATTTCTGCCGGTTTTTCTAATTTTGCTGGGGATTGGTAACCTTTCCAAGATTGTATTGATCACTTTAACCATATTTTATTTAATCCTGGTCACCACCCGGGACGCCGCCAGAAACCTGCAAAGGGAATACGTGCAATCAGTTAAATCCCTGCGGGCAAACGAATGGGAATTGTACCGGCACGTATATTTTCCGGCCTGTCTTCCCGCCATTTTAACTTCCTTAAGGCTGGGACTGGGCATTGCCATGTCCGTGCTTTTCCTGGTGGAAACCTACGCCACCCAGGAAGGGATCGGTTACTTTATTATGAGTTCCTGGAGCAGTTTAGCTTATGATCAAATGTTCGCCGGGATCATAGCCATGGGTCTGATGGGTTTTCTGCTTTATTTACTGTTGGACGCCTGCGAAAGGGTGCTGTGTTCCTGGGTTCATTTATAAAAGCGGCCGCAAGAAAAATTTAAATACCGGGAGGTAAGTCAATGCGTTTCAAGTTTTTAGTAACTACCCTGCTGGCAATGATTTTATTAATGGCAGCGGCCACCGGCTGCACCCAAAACGGGCGGGAGAACACAGCGGATAATAAATTAAAAATCGGCTCCCTGACCATCGAAGAAAATTTGCCTATTCTGGTGGCTCAAGAAAACGGTTATTTTGACGCTGAGAACGTACAGGTGGAATTTGTGCCCTTTCAAAGCCCCGTGGAAAGCCAGAGTGCTTTTCAATCCGGTGAGTTGGACGGCATGGTTACAGATATGATGATCGCCCTCTTACTGAAAAGCTCCGGGGAGGATTTGCGCATAACCTCCATAGCCCTGGGGGCAACCCCGCCCGAGGGACGCTTTGCCATTGTGGCCTCCCCCGGCAGTGACATTGAAACGGTGCAGGATTTGAAAGGTAAAAGCATCGGCATTTCCAACAACTCCATTATCGAATATGTAACGGACGGCATTTTACGCCAGGCAGGCATGAACCCCTCGGATGTGCAAAAAACGACGGTGGCTAAGATACCGGTGAGGGTGGAAATGCTATTAAACAACCAAATTGATGCCATCACGGTCCCGGACCCCAACATATCCTACGCTGTATCCAAGGGAGCCAGGGTAGTGGCTGATGATACAACGGGAGAAAACCTTTCCCAGTCCGTAGTAATTATGAAGCAAGAGGTATTGGATCAAAAAGCCGAGGCGGTTTCCCGCTTTTACAAGGCTTATGCCAGAGCGGTGCAGGATATAAACAGTGAACCCGATAAATATAAAGGTCTCATGGTGGCAAACATTAATATCCCGGAACAAATTGTAGACAGTTATCAAGTCCAGAGCTACCCACAGCCACAACTTCCGGTTGAAAAGGACGTCAACAATGTTATCGCCTGGTTAAGGGATAAAGATTTACTGCAAAATGACATTAATTATGAAGGTGTAGTTCAGGAAGGTTTATATTAATCAAAATCCTCCAAGGCCTTTGGAGCACGTTGAAACAATAATCAACGTGCTCCTTCCTTTTTTATATTATATAGCTTCTGGTAAATACAAAAAAATTTTTATTAATTAATAGTTGCCCACCTGGTTATGAACATATGTTATAATTAAACTACAAGTAGGCCTTAACTGTATTTGGTTGTCCTGGTTAGGAAAGGAGCCGCCAATGTGTGCGTATCACCGAATGGTTTACCCTTTTTCTGCTATTGTCGGTCAAGAAAAACTAAAGTTGGGCTTGATATTATGCGCTATAAATGAGCATTTAGGAGGTATCTTAATTCGCGGCGCCAAGGGAACCGCCAAGTCCACTGCGGTGCGTGCTCTGGCGGCGCTGCTGCCCGAAGTGGCGGTGGTTAAAGGCTGTCCCTTTAATTGCCACCCGCAAAAAGCCGAGCGACTATGCGCCCATTGCCGCAAACGGCTGGCAAATGGGGAAATACTGGCGCAAACCCGGCGGCAGGTACAGGTGATCGAATTACCCGTGTCATCCACCGAAGACCGGGTGCTGGGTGGGCTTGACTTCGGGCAAACCATCAAGAAAGGAGTTCCTACATTTGAGCCGGGGCTGCTTGCCCGGGCACACCGTGGTATTATTTACATAGATGAAGTAAATCTACTGGATCACCATATTGTTGACATATTACTGGATGCAGCTGCCATGGGGGTAAACGTGGTGGAACGGGAAGGGATCTCCTATACCCATGACGCACAATTTATACTGATCGGCACCATGAACCCCGAAGAGGGAGATTTGCGGCCACAGTTTAAAGACCGTTTCGGGCTTTGTGTGCAGGTGGAGGGGGAATTGGACCCCGGGCAGAGGGTAAAGATAATCAGGCGCCGGGAGCAATTTGAAGCCGATCCCCGGGAATTTTACACCCGCTGGGCAGCCCGGGAGCAAGAGCTGCGGGAGCGAATTACCGCCGCCAAAAAATTATTGCCCCGGGTAAAGATAACCGGTAAGCTGTTAAATTTGGTGTCCGGTTTGTGCCTTGCCCGGGGGACACCGGGACACCGGGCCGATATCACCCTGGCTGCCACCGCCCGCACCGTAGCGGCCTGGCACGGGCGGGATGAAGTACAGGAACAGGATGTTTTGGCAGCCGCCGAGCTGGTGCTACTGCACCGTGCCCGGCAGTCCAGACAGCAGTCCCATATGGAAGGTATGGATAACCATGAAACAACCGGACAAAGGGAAATGGGAGAGCAGCAGCCAGGTGAAAAAGCCAATCCCGGTGATAATAACCAGCAGCCAGGTGAACCGGCTAACCCGGACCATGTGGACCACAGCAATTGCAGCCGGGCAAACCGGCCGGTGCCCACGGCCAATAATTCTTTGAATAATGCGCCGGCATGCAATGGAACCGGCAAAGCACGGGGGAATTTCCAAAACGGGTCCTCCCCACTGCTACATCAAATGGTATTTAATATCATCGAACCTTTCCTGGTTAAACATTTATCCGCCGGCCATGACCGGTTGGCACGCAGGGACAGCGGGAGGCGCTTTTGGACTAAAACTACACTGCGTTCCGGTCGCTACGTACGCAGCACCATGCAGCCGGGCAAGAATGATCTGGCCTTTGATGCCACGTTGCGGGCGGCCGCCCCGTACCAGTGCCGGCGGCAAAAGGACGTTGATGTGGCCGTAATTATTGAGAAATCTGATATCCGGGAAAAGGTACGGGAAAAACACACCGGGCAGTTGATATTGTTTGTGGTGGACGCCAGTGGTTCCATGGGCGCCCGGCAGCGAATGTCAGAGACCAAGGGGGCCATCCTTTCTCTGCTGGTGGACGCCTATCAAAAACGGGATAAAATCGGTCTGGTAACCTTTCGGGACAAAACCGCGGAAATTCTACTGCCACCGACCAACAGTGTAGATATGGGACAAAGACTGCTGAAAGATTTGCCGGTGGGCGGGAAAACACCACTGGCAGCAGGGCTCCTAAAATCATATGAACTGGCGTCCATACACCTTCGCAAACACCCGGAGGTAGCGCCGCTGCTGGTTATCATTACAGACGGCAAAAGCAACGTCAGCCTGGGCGGCGCCAAGCCACTGCTGGAAGCGCTACAGGCCGGAGAAATAATAAGCGTTGACAAGAGAATCAAATCCCTGGTGGTGGATGTGGAAAAAAATACCCGGGTAACCTTCGGTGTAACCCGAGAGCTGGCCTGGGTTATGGGCGCTGATTTCTATCGACTGGAGGAATTAAAGGCAAAAACCCTGGTGGACGCGGTGAGGCGGGCTAATTAATAGAACAGCTGTTGGGCTTTAGGCCATTTAAAAAGGAAGGCGATAAGTCTTGATTAAAAACAACGAGATTTACCCCTTTAGCGCCATTGTCGGTCAGGAAGAAATGAAAATGGGGCTTTTACTGAGCGTAATTAACCCCCGGTTAAACGGTATTTTAATCCGTGGCGAAAAGGGTACGGCTAAATCCACCGCTGTCCGGGCGTTGGCGGCACTGCTGCCGGAAATTGATGTGGTAGCCGGCTGTCCCTTTAGCTGCAACCCCATTGATGAAACCACCATGTGCGAAAGTTGCCGGCAGCGGCTGGCATCCGGTGAGGTTCTGCCCCGGATTAGCCGGAAAATGCGGGTGGTTGATTTGCCTGTGGCTGCCACTGAAGACCGGGTGGTGGGTACTTTGGATATCGAACAGGCCATTAAAAAGGGGGAAAAGCATTTTGAGCCCGGCGTGCTGGCCCGGGCCAACCGGGGGATACTGTATGTAGACGAAGTAAATTTGCTGGATGATCACATAGTGGACATTCTTCTGGACTCGGCCGCCATGGGGGTAAATACCGTGGAGCGGGAAGGGGTTTCCTTTGTCCACCCGGCTGAATTCATTTTAGTAGGTACCATGAATCCCGAGGAAGGTGAGCTGAGACCGCAGTTGCTGGATCGCTTCGGTTTGTGTGTAAATGTAACCGGCATTACCGACCCGGCGCTGCGGGTGGAACTAATTAAACGCCGGGCTGCTTTCGAAGAAAACCCGGAGCTATTCGGCCAAACATGGCAAGTTGAGGAAGAAAAAATGCGGGGGCAAATAAAAGCCGCCAAAGCAATGTTACCGGGGGTCACCATTTCCGATACCATGCTATTCCTGATAGCAAAAATCGCCCTGGAGATGGGAGTTGACGGGCACCGGGCCGACCTGGTAATGATGAAAGCAGCTAAAACTGTGGCCGCCATGCATGGCCGAACCGAGGTACTCGAAGAAGATGTGCGGCAGTCGGTAAACCTGGCGCTGCTGCACCGTACCCGCCGCAAGCCCTTCCAGGACATGGTGATTGACCGGGAAAAACTGGGAAAAATCATGAATCAAGTCCCTATTCTTTAAAATTTATAAAATATTTTTTCCTATATGATGACGGTGTTATGCCTACAATGCGCCTAAAAAGAGAGGAAAAGTGCCCCGGATTAACAAAACCGCATAAACGGGCCGCCTCCTCCACCGAACATCCACCCTTTAATAGGGTTTCCGCCTGCTGCATCCTTACTTCCAACAGATATTGATAGGGAGTTTTTCCCGTCTGGGCCTTAAAAAGACGGATAAAATGGAAGGGGCTTAAATTAATCTCCTTGCAAATATCATTTATACTAATTCCCGCATTACAATAAGCATGCATATAATCTTTTGCCTTATTTACGTAATTGTTCTCCCGACTGTATTTCCTGCCACCAACGCCGTTAATATTCATGCAGCGTAGCACCTGTATAGCCAACTGTACGCAAATACTCTGAATCATCAGCGGACACCCATTACCATAGTTCCCCACTTCGTGCTCAAAAAGCAAAATAGTTTGCATCAATTGGGAACTGGGGGCATACTCCAAACCTTTGATGATGTTCCTTTTCCCAGTTGCCTCACGGGCGATGTCCTCAAAAAAATCCCTGTTAAAACATATGTTTGCGCACTCCTGGGTAGGTGCATCAATTTTGTTTAAGACAGTAATATCCGGTCCAAAGGAAAGCATACTGTGCTTGCGAAATTGATATTCCCGTTTTCCTATCCAGGTCGGCGGCGGAGTGGATGTGGGGAGTACAAAATTTTCCAATAGCTTCCTTAGTAAAAAAGACCCGGTTAGCAAAAGAAGCGTCCGGATCTTATCTTATCAAATCATGAAGTTATTGCTATTCGGTAACGTTTGTCTTCCTTAAATAAAATATCATAAAAATAAAACACCATAAAACACCGTCTATTAATTTTTGGTCCTTAACAAACGGCGGATCATTTCTTCGTCGGTAATAAAGGTGCGAAATGCTTTGGCGGCGATACTCTCCTTGTTCTGGTTCCAGGCCAAGTAAAACTCGTAACTAAAGTTCAGACCCTGCACCGTTATCTCCCCCAAAACGCCCTTTTCAATCAGTTCACCTGCTGCCCAGCGGGAAACCACACCGATACCCAGTCCCAACCTGACCGCGTTGATAACAGCCTGGGCACTACCCAATTCCAATACACTGGTAAACTGATCCAGGGTAATATTATGTTTCAGCAGTTGCTGCTCCAAAACCTGCCTGCCGCCTGAACCCACTTCCCGCACCACAATGGATTCGTTGGTCAATGCCGCCAGGGGTACTTCCTCACCTCTAAGGGGATGCCAGGGCGGTGTTATCACCGTCATCTGGTCAGTAAGCCAGGGCCGGCACTCTATCCCGTCGGCCTTAACGGGATAGCCCACGATTACGCTTTCCACGTCCCGCTCTTTGATCCACCTGGATACTTGAACACTGCCCCCGATTTGCAGGGAAACCGTAATGGCAGGGTACTGCTCTCGGAAACCGCCGATAAGGGCGGGCATTAAACATTCCCCGGCCACCGGAACGGCACCCAACATAAGATGCCCGGCCTTGACCTCCCGCAGATCGTCAATACCGGCTTTGATTTTGTTGTACTGCCGGATCATTTGCATGGCGATGGGAAATAACAGCCGGCCGGCTTCAGAAAGTACAACCTTCTTATCGTTGCGTTCAAAGAGGGTTATATTTAACTCTTCCTCCAACGCCTTTATCTGCAGGCTAATAGCAGGTTGGCTGATATTCATCTGGGCAGCCGCCCTGGTAAAATTCTTTAGTTGAGCAATATGCAAAAAAGCTTCCAATTGTTTTATATTCAAAATTTATCACCGTTTATACCGGATGATTGAAGTTATCCTTCCCGGTGTTTTTTTGGATCACATTTGTATTGAAATATCATTATTATAGGGTTTTCTATACAGTGACTAAAAATCCTTTCAAACAATAAGAGCAAAAAAGTTGGTTCCGCCACCGGTTTTTTGGTACCGGTGGCGGCAAATCATGGGATTTACAATCATAGGGGGTTAAAGTAAAACCAAGGTAAATTTTTTAAAAAACATGCTGGAGCACATGTTTTTTATCAAGCTGAAAGCTTCTGTGAAGTTCTGTCCTTCGATACCAGCGGCATCGTTCCTGTACCTTTGCCCTCGCCAGGTAAAATTTTGAAATTTTCCACCACGAACAGGTAAACCAGTACACCGGTGGCAATGAGACCAATGCTTACGCCCCATTCAATTGGTGATGGGAAATAAAACCCGCCCATAAAACCGGCCATACCGGTGAAAACCACGTTCATCCGGTTAAGAATAACACCGCCTGCCACCAGTACGCTGAAGCCAATCAAACCGGCGTTACTATTACGCAGTTTGGAGTTAAAGCAAATAATAATGGGAATAATTACCCCGGCAATCATTTCCAGGAGAAACATGTTGCCCTCCAGATTGCCTGCAAAGACCAGACCCGCCGCACCCCGGTAAAACAGGTCCACAATCTTTAACACCAGGTAAACAACCAGCAGGTAACCTGAGATTTTAACCAGCGACGACAACACACCGGTTTCGGGTTTATGCCCGTGCGCCCTGGCACCTAAAAATGACTCCAGTGTCACCATGGCCGGTCCCACAAAAAAGGACGACATCAGGAAAAATACCGGCAGCAGCATGGACCACCACAGCGGGTACAATTTACCCACCTCAATTACGTAAAGGGAACCCAGGGATGACTGGTGTAAGGTAGGCAGCACGATTCCGATTATAAACAGCACCGGTAGAATCTTTTTGATATACTTATGCCATCCCTGTTGAACTCTTTCCGTAGCAACTTCCCCGAACTCCAGCAACTGGATCATAGTATACAGGGACACACACCAAAATACTTCGAAAAGGACGCTGTGGTAGCCCCAGGAAACAAAGGGGCGCCAGAAATTAAACCAGCGGCCGATATCCATAAAAAGCCCGGCCATCACCAGTAGATAACCTATTAACGAAGTAAGCATGGCTGCTCTGGCAATGGCATTAAACTTTTTAATTCTTAACACATGCACCAGCAGGCAGGTACTGTAACCGCCGCCGGCCAGGGCCACACCGACAAGAACGTCGAAACCTATCCACAAGCCCCAGGGCCATTGGTCATTAAGGTTGGTAGTGCTACCCAGGCCGACCACCAACCTGTACACCATCAGCAGTGCCCCCACTATTGCTAAAAATAACAGCACGTATCTGGTGGAGGTCATTGGGAATCTCCACCTACCCGCATCGCTGTTGGTAGCTGCCATAAATCATTACCTCCCCGTCATTGAATAAACGGTATTTATTTTTTCTTACCTTTTTTTACACTGCTTATTTTTTCTTCCCGGGCGACTTCGTTTCTACGCCTGTTATAGACGTAAAGGCCGGTGAGCACAGCGCCCCAACCCAGCCCCACGGCAGGGGTCAAGCGCAGAATACTCTCGGAATACTCCGGTAGAGGTTTAGTGGTAATTCCGGTGCGGAAGCCCAGTTCTTCAAAGGGAACGTCCGCAATATACAGCCAGTTTGTTCCCCCGGCTTCATCTTCGCCGTAGATATGGTTTATGTAGCCACCGCTGCTGATTCTCTCCCTGGCCAGCTGTAACAACTCCGCACGATCACCAAAGGTCAGAGCACCGGACGGGCATACCCCGACACAGGCAGGTGCTTCTCCATTGCTTACGCGGCTGGCGCACATCTGGCATTTCCTTACCCTGGGGAAAGTTTTGTCCCACTCGTATTTGGGTATGTTGTAGGGACAGGCCAGCATGCAATACCGGCAACCAACGCAGAGTTCTTCGACATAAACCACCGGGCCTTCCTTGGTTTTTTGAATGGCCCTGGAAAAGCAGGCCGAAGCGCAGGCCGGTTCCAGGCAATGCAGGCACTGTTGTTTTACAAAGCGCCAGGCTGTTTTTTGCTCCTTTTTAACCACCGCTTTTTTAACCACGGTCCATTCTTCAGCCGCCAGTTCAGCGTTTTCACCCACAGTATCAACACCGTTGTTATACTGCAGAGAGTTCCACATTTTACAGGCCACCGCACAGCTTCCGCAGCCTACACAACGTGTTATATCAACCAGTACACCCTTGGACATTTTTGCTCACCTCCCCTTAAATAATGCCCGCCGATCCAGCGGCAGCCTTCGGTTGCTTGAAGCTGATACTCCGGTCCTCATAGCCGGTGTGCAACAACTCTTCAGCCAATTCGCTCATGGGATGCTGTAAAAAATTCTGGTACAGCGTCAGTACTTCCGAATTTTCATGACTTTCCCGCCAGACCATGCTGCTATCGGCCTTATATAAACTCTCGATTCTCTTCATACGCACTTCGTCTGAAGGCGGTACCGCCGACCTGGGCTGTCCCCCGCCGCTGACACACCCGCCCGGGCAGGACATGAACTCCACAAAATGCCAGGGGGAATTACCTTTGCGCACTGCTTCAAGGACCTGACGGCCGTTCTTCATACCATGGCAAACCGCCACCTTTACCGTGCCCACTCCGGGTACTTCCACCGCCGCTTCTTTAACACCCTCAAGACCACGAACCGGCGTCAAATTCAACAAACCAGCGGGAGGTTCCTTTTCGGTAATGAAATAGTAGGCGGTACGCACCGCAGCCTCCATCACTCCACCGGTGGCCCCGAAAATAATTGCCCCACCGGTACTTTTACCCAAAAGCGGGTCGTAATTTTGCTCGGGCAGCTTGGTCAGATCAATGTTTTCTTTTTTAAGCATCCGGGCTAGTTCCCTGGTGGTGAGTACCGCATCCACATCCTGCATATTCTGTTTATGCCAGTAATGACCGCTATCACTCATCTCCGGCCTGGCCGCTTCAAACTTCTTGGCTGTGCAGGGCATAATGGAAACGGAAAAAATCTTTTCCGGATCAATATTTTTGGTTTTGGCATAATACGTTTTAATCAGCGCACCCAGCATTTGCTGGGGTGACTTGCAAGTACTCATATGGGGCAGCAGGTCGGGGTAAAAATATTCGCAAAACTTAACCCAACCGGGGCTGCAGGATGTGAACTGCGGCAGCGGCTTTTTAATATCCCCTTTAATTCGTTTGATCAGTTCCGTTGCTTCCTCCATAATGGTCAAATCCGCGGTAAAGTTGGTGTCGAATACCGCGTCAAATCCAAGGCGCTTCAATGCGGCCACCTGCTGTCCCGCCACCCATGTACCCGGCTCCAGGCCGAATTCCTCACCCAGAGCCCACCCGGGTAGCCGGTGCGGTTTGTACAACCACATGTTTATCGGGGTCGTTAATCGCCTGCCACACAATTTCTGTGTCGTCCCGTTCCGTAATAGCGGCCGTAGGACACCAGAGGGCACACTGACCGCAGTTAATACATACGATTTCGTCAACCAGCGGGAAATCATAATACCCGAACACGGTCTGGGTTTTTTGACAAACTTCTAAACATTGCCCGCATAAAACGCACTTTTGGTCATCTCTGGTAATAGAAGGGTTGTCAGGCTCAATGGGCACCCGTCCCCGTACCTGGACAGGCCAGGAACCGGGTATTTGGTACTGCTGCGGCAACCAGCCCTCGCCGCCTGTCTGGCCAGCCACGGAAGAAACGGTACCACACCCGGCCAGGCTAGCGGTGATACCTGCCAGTCCCAACCCCCCCATTATCCTCAGGAAAGACCTCCTGGTCATTTTTTTGTCCTGTTGCACCCGGTCATCCATGAAGTGCTTAAACCTCCTCCTCAAGTTCCGTGCAATTTCTACTTGGCAAAGATCCTGATTCCTCTGGCCCTGGCAATTAATCTTTTGACAGGCGCCAGAATACTAAACTTTTGGCCCGACTTTTTCAAATTCATGCTCCATTCCACAACTTTAACAATGCTGGCGCTTATTTCGTACAATAAGTACATTGGCGCCGCAAATAGGAGCACGGTGAAAATTTCGGGGCTTGATACCACCGCTGACGCAATGACCACGGAAACCAGTATAGCAATCTTGCGTCCCTTCACCATGGAACGATAATTGATAATTCCAAGCCTGGCCAGGAAGAAGCTGGCCAGTGGCATTTCAAAAATAAGGCCAAAGGGCAATAAAAAGTTCAACGTAAAGGAAACATACTTACCAATGGTGAGCATAGGAACCAGCTGGGGGCCGCCGTAACTCAACAAAAAGGAAACACACAATTTGAAGACCACCAGAAAACCAAAGGCAACGCCCCCCACAAACAAAAGGAAAGAAATCAAAATAAACAGGGTAAAGTAAACCCTTTCTATTTTACGCAGCGCCGGAATCACAAACCCCCAGAACTGCCAGAGTGTGATGGGTAAAGCAGCCAGAAATCCCAGGAAAAAAGCAAGCTTAATCTTGGTCATCACCGCTTCGGTGACACCGATGTAAATTATTTCGTGTCCCGCCCCTGTTACCGGTTGCAGCAGTATGGCCAGGAATCTCTCGCTGAAAAACCAGCACACCGCAGCTGCAACAACTGTGGAAATAATCGATATAATCAATACTTTCCGAAGTTCTTCCAGGTGCTGTACCACGGTCATTTCTTTCTGGTTTGCCATTTACCCCACCACCTTTTTATACATTTAAGATTTTTATGTTCCTTATAAATAACAGGCGCTTTTCGCTACCGCAGGTAATAAAACAGCAGTTGATTAATCGGTCGCTTTGGTTGTTGATACTTTGGGAGTGGAAGAAGTGGTAGCAGTAGCGGCAGCTACGCCTTCCATTTTTTCCTTTTTCCCGGCCTCATCCTCATTTGAAGCAAAGGAATTCCTCATTTCCCGCAGCGCGTTACCCATAGCCTTGGCTGCATCAGGCAGCTTGCCCGGCCCAAAGATAATGAGCACCACCACCAGAATGAGGATAAGATGTGTAGGCTGGAAAAGTCCGTTAAACATTCTTAAATCCCCCTTTCTTTGATATATTCATAACAGAAACCAATTCTTGCTCATAAGTTTTTTTAATCAAAAACAAAAATCTTCATAATCAATACTTATTGATATTCATTTAATTTACTTATTATAATAGTTCCTTTGTCCCAAAAAATCAATGACAAAATTTCAACATTATACAAAAAAATAAAAAAAAGCTGGATTCTAACATCCAGACCTTTAATAAAAACCACCATCACCGGCGGCGATTATACAGTTATCTTTTTAGTTTGACTCCATGGCCAGGGTCGGTTTTGGATTTATATTTTTCATTTCATAAAATAACACTATAGCCGTCAAAAGTACAGCCAGGATATCGGCAATTGGTGCCGTTCTCCAAACCCCCTCAATTCCCCAGAAATTGGGCAAAATCAGTAGCAGCGGGATAAATATGAGCACCTGCCTGGATAAGCTGAGGATAGTGGATTGTATTGGTTTGCCCACAGCCTGGAAGTAATTTGCGCCCAAAATATGAAAGCCCACAATGGGTAGACAGGCAAAAAACGTAACCAGGGCGTGTGCTGCCAATTGGGTCAGAGCTGCATCACCTTTGCTGAAAAGTGCCACCACCGGGATGGCAAAAAAGCGAGTACCGGCAAAACCAATTATAGCCAGTACCGTACTGGCCAAAATTCCTTTTTTTAGTGTTTCTTTTACCCTATCGAAACGCTGTGCACCATAATTATAACCGATGATGGGCTGTGCCCCCTGACTAATACCCACAATGGGCATAATCAAAATCATACCTACACTCATGACAATACCCACTGCTGAGAGAGCTAAATCTCCGCCATAGAACATGATGATTTTGTTTAAAATGGTTTGCTGAACGCTATTGGCTATTTGCATGGCAAAGGGCGCAAAGCCAATGGCCATTATTTTTATAGCAATGGGAATCTGGAGCTTCATATTTTTAAGTTTAATTTTAATCATGCTCGTTCCCCGGAGGAAATAACTGATCACCCAAACCGCCGAAACTGTTTGGCCCACAATAACTGCCAGGGCGGCTCCTTTGACACCCCACCCCAATATAAAGATAAACACATAATGTAAAATAATGTTTATGACACCACCGATGACTTGAGTAAACATGGCGAACCGGGGATTTCCTTCGGCCCGGATAAAGTTGTTCAAGCCAAAGGCAATGGATCCCGGCACGGCACCAATCATAATAATATGCATATAATCCCGGGCGTAAGGTAAAACATCGGGACTGGTGGCGCCAAACAACCTCAACACCGGTTCGGAAAAGAGAAAATATGCTATTGAAAATAATAAGGGAAGTAATATTAAGAGTAGTGTGGCGTTACCCGCAATTTTATCCGCTTCTTCTTTTTTTTGCTCCCCGAGCCGTATTGAAATCAATGCTGTGGCACCAATACCGATTAACATGGCAACAGCAAATAAAAGAATCATAACCGGCATAGCTACCGTAACGGCAGCGATAGCAAGGTAATTAACACCTTGCCCCACAAATATTCGCGATATAACATTGTAAAAGGCATTCACTGACATGCCGATAATGGCGGGTATGGAGAATTCCCACAGCAGTTTGCCGGTATTTCCATTCCCGAGGTCTAAATTGTTTGCCATAAGACACTAACCTTTCTCTATACACATTATTTTAAATTTTTCTCATAAACTTAACCGCGGACTGCAAACTGGTGACGAATTGCTGTATTTCAACAGAGTCAACATCATGTAATATTTCGTTCATTTTTTGGGCACAAAAATCCATCACGCGATCCATCTCTTCCCTCCCGCGGGAACTCAGACGGATTAGAGTTTTCCTGCGATCCATGGGGTCACTGGTACGGATTACGAAGTCCTCCTTTTCCAGCAAGTCAACCAGCGTAGTAAGGCTACCCTTTTCAATATCAAGCATTTTACTAATTTCAGTCAAAGTTATGCGGTCTCTTTGGTACAACACATTTAATATCTTCATATGGTTTTTTTTCAAGCATGGCACCCGGCTGTACTCGTGAAACTCTTGTCGAAAGCGTAAAAGGAATTTCTCGTGGAATAGCCCCATGAAAGTGAATAACAGGTTGTGGATTTGTTTTGCTGTGTCAAAATTAATTTTCAATCACCTCCACAGGCATATCATTATTCTTATAAAATCATTTAGTGATTTAATTATTAGAATTCTAACGGTAAGAATACTTATTTATTGTAAACTAAAATATTTAATGAAGCAATACCACACTTTTATAAATTGTAAAAAATGATTGCTTTTTTTTAATTTATTTATTACTATTACTATTAAGCTATAACAACAGTTTATAATTCATAATTAACAACGCTTATTATTATGGCTTTTTTTAAATAAGTTTTTTTTATGGCGGTGAGGCCTATCAAACTATCAACCATTAAACAAATACTGGACGCTGATGTTATCACAGGTGGGGAATTACTTGATATTGAAATCAACTCGGGATTCGGGTGTGATTTAATGAGCGATTCCCTTTGTTTTTCCAGGCCGGAATGCCTGCTTATCACCGGTTTAACCAACATCCAGATCATACGGGTGGCTGATATGATTGAAGCCAAGGCTATTTTATTTGTGCGGGGTAAAAGGCCCGGACAGGAGATCATTCGTTTAGCAAACGAAAAGAAACTTCCCCTGCTGGTAACCAACCGGTTTCTTTTTGAAAGCTGCGGTTTGCTTTACCAGCACGGCTTGCGCAGTTCCTGATTTCCCTTGGAGAGTGACCCCATGAAAATGGAATTTGAGGTCCGGGGCATGGATTTTAATCGTGCCGGCGAGGCTGCGGCTCAAATTAAAAAGGCCCTGCAAATGGTGGGCATGAAAATAGAAACCATCAGGAAAACAGTAATTGTTGCCTATGAGGCCGAGCTAAACATTGTTATCCACGCCCATAAAGGTATCCTGTCTGCTGTTTTATTACCGGACCGGGTGCAAATCACAGCCGCGGACGAAGGCCCCGGCATTGCTGATGTTTCCCTGGCCCTGCAGGAAGGGTACTCCACGGCCCCCCCCCATGTCAGGGAAATGGGATTCGGAGCTGGCATGGGCTTACCCAATATTCAGCGCTGTTCCGACAAACTGGATATTGAATCCAGGCCGGGTTACGGCACCACAGTCACCGCGGTTATTATAAATCGACCGGGTGGTGAATGATTATGCAAAAATACTTTCATTCTGTAATGCTCGATACTGAAAAATGCAAGGGTTGCACCAACTGTATCAAATACTGTCCCACCGAGGCCATCCGGGTGCGCGAGGGGAGGGCCCAAATAATTGAAGAGCGCTGTATTGATTGCGGTGAATGTATCCGTATTTGTCCCAACCGGGCCAAACTAGCCGTTACCGATCCCCTGGAGAGGCTGGCGGAGTACAAGCATACCATCGCCCTGCCGGCCCCTTCCCTTTATGCTCAGTTCGGCCCCCGGGTAAAACCGGGGGATATTCTGGGTGCGCTTTTGGATATTGGCTTTGATGATTATTTTGAGGTTGCGGTGGGAGCCGAAATTATTTCAGCATGCCTAGCTAAATACCTGCGCGATAGTGATTTACCCAGACCCCTGATTTCATCGGCCTGCCCGGCGGTGGTCAGGCTAATGCAGGTTCGTTTCCCGGGCCTTTTGGAACACATTGTTTTACTGGACACACCCATGGAGATTGCAGCTCGCCTGGCCAGGGAGAAAGCCATGCAGAAGCTGGGCTTGAAAGATGAGGAAATAGGGGTTTTCTTTATCACTCCCTGCCCCGCCAAGGTAACCGCTGTCAAACAACCCTTCGGCAACCGGTCATATGTTGACGGAGCCATCTCCATGTCCATTATTTACAGTGATATTAAAAACGCACTGCAATCCCCATCGACTATAATACGGGAAAACCGTTCCCCGGCTGCGGGGGTAGGTTGGGGCAAAGCAGGCGGTGAAAATCACGCCATTTCCGAACACTGGTCATTACTGGCGGTGGATGGAATTCACAGTGTTATTAATTTACTGGAGGAAATTGAGCGGGGCGGCCTTTCAGATATTGATTATGTGGAAGCCCAGGCCTGCACCGGAGGGTGCATCGGCGGCCCCCTTGTCCCCCAGAATCTCTTTGTGTCCCGGGTGCGCATGGAAAACCTGGTTAAAATATTACACGCTGAGCAGGAACAACTTCCGCCCATCAAGGTGGATTATGATTCCTGCAAACTGCCGGGACCCATTAAACCCCGCCCCACCCTTATGCTCAGTGAAGATATAAATGAAGCCATTAAAATGTTGGAACAGGTGGAGAAAATTACCGCCGATTTGCCCGGTCTTGATTGCGGCTCCTGCGGTTCACCCAGTTGCCGCGCTCTTGCAGAGGACATAGTGCGTGGTTACGGGGAATCATCTTATTGCGTTTTTAAACTTAAGGAGAAATTGCAGATTCTGGCCCGGGAAATGGTGGTTTTGTCCCAAATGAAGCCACCGGCCATGGGGCGGGAAACTCTTAAAGACAACCAAAATAAACAATGATATAATCAGTATATAATTTAAACTATTATGGCCTAAAATTATTATGCCTGCTCCCCGGGGGATTATTATATTTCCCGGGGAAAGGGCTATTTGTTACCAAACCCTGCGGCAAACAGGTACTTAAGGTACTGCGGTCAAGGGGCACAGGCGTAAATGATGTATGATATTACCCTTGCCCTGCACAGCCTGTTTTCCCCGGGAAAACAGGCTGTTATATTTTGCGGAGGTGATATTAATTGGTAAAAAAACAGCGTATCGGTGTAATCGGCATTGTCATTGAAGACCGGGAACAAGCCCCGCGCGTCAACGATATTTTAAGCGCCTACGGTCATGTCATTGTTGGTCGCATGGGCATTCCTTACCGGGAAAAGGATCTTTCGGTAATCTCTCTAATCGTAGACGGCGATACCGACACCATAGGAGCCCTCACCGGCAAACTGGGAAACATAGACCGGGTGAGCGTAAAAAGTGCCCTGGTTACACGCTGACCGGTCAGCCGCTACATAAAATTTTGATTGGGAGATGATTATTATGAACGAAACACCACGGGGCAGCAGGATGCATATAGCCCTGTTCGGCCGGCGCAACGCCGGCAAGTCCAGCCTGATTAACGCCCTCACCAATCAGGACCTGGCCATCGTATCACCCGTGGCGGGTACCACCACCGACCCGGTTTATAAATCCATGGAAATACTGCCCATCGGCCCCGTGGTGTTAATCGACACCGCCGGTCTGGACGACGAGGGAGAGCTGGGTCAAAAACGAGTGGCCAAAAGTATGGCGGTACTAGCCAAAGCGGATTTGGTGCTGCTGGTGATTGATCCCCGGCAAGGCACCGGCGCCACCGAGCTTAAACTGGTGGAAACCGCACAGCGGCAACAACTACCTGTGATCGCGGTACTTAATAAAACCGACCTCTTTACTGAAATCCCGCCCCGCCCCAACCTGCCGCCGGATATTCCGGTGGTCACCACCAGCACGGTAACAGGGCAGGGTATAGATAAATTAAAACAGCTGATGGTACAGGTGGCCCCCAAGGACTGGGCAGCCCCCACCATCGCCGGTGACCTGGTGCCCCCGGGTGAACTGGCGCTGCTGGTGACACCCATTGACGCAGCAGCCCCCAAAGGACGTCTGATTTTGCCCCAGGTGCAAACAATCCGCGACCTTTTGGATCATGACTGCCTGACCATGGCAGTTAAGGAAAATGATTTAAAAAGAGCTTTGCAAATGTTGGCCAAGCCACCTGCACTGGTAATCACAGATTCCCAGGTATTTTCCCAAGTGGATGCCGACACGCCGCGGGACATCCCGTTAACCTCCTTTTCCATTTTATTCGCCCGTTATAAAGGCGATTTGGCCACACTGGTGGCCGGTGCCCTGGCGGTGGAAAAACTTCAACCGGGTGACCGGGTTTTGATTTCCGAAGCCTGCACCCACCACCGGGTGACCGATGATATCGGAACTGTAAAAATACCCCGCTGGCTGCGTCAAAAGGTGGGCGGCGACTTACAATTGGAATGGTCCAGCGGTATCGCCTTGCCCCCGGACCTGGAGCGTTTCAAGCTTATCGTACACTGCGGTGCCTGCATGATCAACCGGCGGGAAATGCTCAGCCGCATACTGGAGGCCCGTAACGCCGGGGTCCCCATAGTGAATTACGGGGTATTAATTGCTTACATTTTGGGCATTTTACACCGGGCGCTAACACCGTTTCCCGCTGCGCTGGATGTACTTAAGGAATAACGGAGTTGATTAAATAATGTATGACTTTGCACGGGCTCTGGCTGACGCTGTTTCCGGTAGCAAGCTGGAAACCGGAGCTATCAAGGCATTACTGATGGCAAACCCGGAACAAACCAAATCCCTTTACAGTGCTGCGGACCGTACCCGGCAAACCGGCGTGGGGGATGAAGTGCACCTGCGCGCCATTATTGAATTTTCCAATTACTGCCGCAAAAACTGTCTATACTGCGGCCTGCGCCGGGACAATAAGTCCATAGCCCGCTACCGCTTGTCCCTGGATGAAATTTTGACGACCGCCACCGAAGCAGTCGCCCTGGGCTTTCGCACGGTGGTGCTACAATCCGGCGAAGACCTTTATTACACCCCGGAGGATATTGCCCGGCTGGTGTACAGCATAAAAAACAAGCATGACGTTGCCATTACCCTGTCACTGGGGGAACACCGGCGGGAGAATTACCGGTTATGGCGTGAAGCCGGTGCTGACCGCTACCTGCTGAAACATGAAACAGCAAACCCGGAACTTTTCAGGTTTTTAAAGCCGGACACCACCTTTGAGACCCGCCTCCGCTGCCTTCACTGGCTGAAGGAACTGGACTACCAGACCGGTTCGGGCAACATGGTGGGACTGCCGGGGCAGGACCTGGATACCCTGGCCCGTGATGTGGCGCTGCTTCGGGACCTGGACGTGGAAATGGCCGGAGTGGGACCCTTTCTACCCCATTACGCCACGCCCCTGAAAGATGCGGCGGCGGGTGACCCGGAACTGACCTTGAAGACCCTGGCGGTAACCAGGTTATGCCTGCCCGGGGCCCACCTGCCCGCCACCACTGCCCTGTGCACCCTGGCCACCGATGGGCGCAAGCTGGCGCTAAATGCAGGTGCCAACGTGATTATGCCCAATTTAACCCCGCTTGATGTGCGGCGGCAATACCAGATTTACCCGCAAAAATCAGACATGACGGAAAAACCCCTGGAGACGCTCACCAGTATCAAAAAGTTACTGGCCGGACTGGCCAGGCCCCTGGCCACGAGCCACGGACACGCACCCAAATTTACGGGAGGGATGAAACAATGAGCATGAAAGCAGACTTCATAAACGAGGAACAAATTTACACCTGGCTGGAAGAAGCCCGGCAGGCCACCAAAGAGGACGCCCTGCACATCATAGAAAAGGCGGGCAAGGCCGGGGGGCTTACCCCCGCGGAATGCGCCGTGCTGCTGCATATAGAGGATCAGGAATTGCTGGAGGAGATATACCGGACAGCGCACCGGATCAAAGAAAAAATATACGGCCGCAGGCTGGTGCTGTTCGCACCGCTTTATATCAGCAACTACTGTGTAAATAATTGCGTCTACTGCGGCTACCGGCGCGATAATAATTTCACCAGGCGGCGGCTGTCCATGGAGGAACTGCGGGAAGAAGTTATGGTACTGGAATCCATGGGACATAAACGGTTGGCCCTGGAAGCCGGTGAAGATCCCCAAAACTGCCCCATCGAGTATGTTCTCGAGGCCATCAAAACCATTTATGAAATAAAGAAAGAAAACGGCAGTATCCGGAGGATTAATGTAAACATCGCCGCCACCACTGTGGAAAATTACAGCCGGCTGAAAGAAGCCAACATAGGCACCTATATTTTGTTCCAGGAAACCTACCACCGCTCAACTTATGCGGCCATGCACCCCTTGGGCCCCAAGCACGATTACGATTACCACACCACCGCCATGGACCGGGCCATGCAGGGCGGCATCGATGATGTAGGAATCGGAGTGCTTTTCGGCCTGTACGATTATAAATTCGAAGTTTTAGCCATGCTCATGCACGCCCTGCACCTGGAGGAAGTATTCGGCGTCGGCCCGCACACCATTTCCGTGCCCAGGTTGCGCCCGGCTCTGGGGGTCAACTACGACACCTTTCCCCACCTGGTAAAGGATGCTGACTTTAAAAAGATTATTGCCGTGCTGCGGCTGGCGGTTCCCTACACCGGAATGATTATTTCCACCAGGGAATCGGCCGGTTTTAGAGATGAGCTCATTAACGTGGGCATATCCCAAATCAGCGCCGGTTCATGCACCGGGGTAGGTGGCTACAGGGAAGAACAAAACAGAAAAGAGACCTGTACTTGTCATAGCGATGATTCACCGCAGTTTCAAATCGAGGACACCAGGAGCATTGACGAGGTACTGCGCAGCGTATGCCAATCAGGCTACATCCCCAGTTTTTGTACCGCCTGTTACCGCAGCGGCCGTACCGGTGAGCGGTTTATGCCCCTGGCCAAGAGCGGTGAAATCCAAAACGTTTGCCAGCCCAACGCCATCCTGACTTTCAAGGAATTCCTGGAGGATTACGCTTTACCCCAAACCAGGGAAGTAGGGGACAAAACCATCGCTGACCACTTAAATGAAATAAAAAGCCCTAGAATAAGGCAGTTAACCGAGGAACGATTGAAAATGATTGAACAGGGACAGCGGGACCTTTACTTTTAAGTAAAAAGCCGCCTCATGCCGGTAATAAAAGGCGGAGGCGGTACCAGTGTAATGGCACCAGGGCACCTGGAAAACATCCACCACCAGGTGCCCCGGTCAATTTATTGCAATTGTTCCTTCATTGCCGCAGCAAATTGTTCTCCAAATGCCTCACATTCTTTCAAGTCCTCAGGTGTCGGGTCATATTTCATCTTTACCGGGTCAAGGAGTATTTCAAATCCCGCATCCCTTAAATGCTCCTCCACCAGTTTGGGGGATTCGCCGCTCCAGCCATAGGAACCGAATGCTCCCCCCACCTTATCCTTAAATCTAAGTCCTTTGACAATTTCCAGGATGGCGGCAGTGGCGCTCAGTATACCTTTATTTATGGTGGAACTACCCACTATAACGCCCTTGGCTTTAAAAATCTCGGTAACAACATCGTTTTTATCAATTTTAGCCAGATTAAAGACCTTGGACCCGACCCCTTTGTTCTCCAAACCCTTGGCTATGGATAGGGCCATTTTTTTAGTAGCACCCCACATGGTATCATAAAGTACCAGTGCGGTCCCCTCATGGTAACCGCTGGCCCACAGCTCGTATTTTTCCACTATTTGCAGCGGATTTTCCCGCCATATAATCCCGTGACTGGGGGCAATCATGTCAATGGGCAAATTGAGGCTTTTTATCTCACTGATTTTCCTTTTTACCAGGTCACTGAAAGGAGTCAGTATGTTGGCATAATACTTGAGCGCCTCCTGAAATAATTCACCCTGATCCACCAGATCGTTAAACAAATACGGAGATGCGTAATGCTGGCCAAAGGCGTCGTTGGACAGCAATACACTGGCCCCGGCTACGTAGGTGGCCATTGAATCGGGCCAGTGCAGCATGGGCATTTCCACGAAAACAAGCTTATAATCCCCCAGCTCAACACTGTCACCCGTTTTAACAATATTAAAATTCCAATCCTTATGGAAATGCCCCTTGATCATCGCAGCACCGTTTTTGGTGCAATATATCGGAGTTTCAGGGATTTTTTCCATCAAATACAACAGGCTGCCGGCATGATCCTGCTCGGTATGGTTGACCACTATCAAGTCTATATTGGCCAAACCCACTTCTTTATCCAGTTGTTCGACAAAACCCTCATGAAACGGTGTCCAAACGGTATCCACCAGGGCGATCTTTTTATCTTTAATCAAATAAGAATTGTAGGTGGAACCCCGATGGGTGGAGTATTCCTCGCCATGAAATTTTTTCAACTCCCAATCTTTTACCCCAACCCAGTATATTTTATCCCTTATTTCAATCATTACCTGCACCCCTTTGCTCTTTTATTAGCCCGATTACAATTAGTGTTTCAAGTTTTAAAAAAAATAACACTACTTTATCCAACCTGTTAACTTATATTAACCTGTCTTTCCATTTAATACAACCTATCTGGGCCAAATTTATTTGATTTTTCAGAATAATATATTTAAAAAGCATAGTTGGGTGCCGGGAGTCATAGGATTGAAAGATTTTCACCTTTTTAGCCCTATGACTCCGGCACCTGCTTGAACACCTCAAAAGCCCGCCTGCACAGAGATAATGAGCAGACCTGGCGGGGACTATGCAAATAGCCCCTAGTAGCTGATACCGGCACGTTTACTGGTAATTTGATACAGAACACCTGTCAGTGCCAATAATATACCGGTGACCAGCAAAATTAAGCCGATAGATATGATATCGGCAAGGGGGCCGAAAAATAATATGGCTACGGGCATTGCAGTACCGGTAACGATTTGCACCAGGGAGAACACCCGCCCCATCATGGCTGCTTCCACGTTTTCCTGAATTAATACCGTCTGGGCAGTGGCGATAATGGGCATAAAAAAGCCGGCGGCACCCATTATAAGTAGATATATAGTGAAATTCTTGGCAATACCCAGCAGGGCGAAGGTAATACCGAAGGCCACCAAACAAACTGCCACGGTGAATATTTTATCCCTGAATTCACCGCGCAGGGAAACAAAGGCCCCACCGATTAAAGTGCCCACCGTCCAAACTATTTCATTGGCGGTCAGTCGCCAAACATCGCTGCCGAAGCTGCGTTCCACCAATAACGGTGTTAATACCGCCGCCGGTGTTATTAACACAAATGACACCCCGAAAATAATTAAGGTCCGCTTCAACAGTTTGTGATTAAGTGTATAGGTTATTCCCTGGCGCAGCTCGGTAAGTACACCCGTAACTTCTTCAGACCGGACAACCTTTTCGACATGCATAAAACCAAGGGCTATGATAGCCAGTGAAGCAGTAATCACATCCAGCATAAAGGCCCAGGTAATACCCAAGGAGCCCAGCACAATCCCGCCCACTGCGGGAGATAGCAGCATTAATACCGAGTTCAGGGTCTGGTTGATACCCTGCACCCTGGTCAACTTCTCCACCGGGACAATTTGCGGGTACATGGCTACAATGGCAGGGGTTTGAATCCCGGCCCCGATAGAACGAACAGCCGAAATAACCAAAAGCAGTTCCATGCTTTGATAACCGGCCAGGAATGCAATTACCAGGCCCAGCGTGGCCAGGGCAATGAAACCATCCGCCAGCATAATGAGGTGTTTGCGGTTATAACGATCCGCCCAAACACCGGCCCAAAGGGATATCAGCACCTGGGGCAACAATGAAAAGATGGTAAAGAGCATCACCCATGTACCGGATGATGTTTGTAGAGTGATATACCATATTATTGCGAAACTAACAACAGAGGAGCCGAAAAGGGATAGATTCTGGCTGATTATAAATAAAGCTATCTTATGCTTCCATGTAGAGTTATTTTCTTGCACCTGGTTTATATTCATAAAATCGTCCTTTCCGTTTATCGGGAAGAAGGACACAAAAAGGCGATGGAGAACACCATCGCCTTTCATTAATACTAATCCTGTTATAAAAGGTTTAGTAATAAAGATGTGCCTTCCCCGGATTTTTGTAATTCAGTTTGTAAAAACAGGCGCACTTATCCCTGTAGACATAATCGAGCACAGGAATCATACGGATATTTGCCTTATTCATTCCGGCGAAGACCAACATCTTTTACACCTCACTTCCATGAAATCTTTATCTATAATAATAGATTTGATACGAAAGATCAAGAATACTTTTCAAGCAGTTTTGGGTGGTCATGTTCAGGTGAGTTCACCATGCTTGAAACTTGATAGGCCATCATCAAGCCACCGTATGGCTGCAGCAGTTCTTTAAGTTCAACAACATCATTTGATTCCAACCAAATTTGGCAGGCACTTTCCCCGGACAAAACAACCGGCATCCGGTTGTGAATACTGCGCATAAAGTCATTTGGCCCGGTGGTAATAATGGCACAAGAGCGGGTGATATTACCTTCAGGCGATTGCCACTGCGCCCAGATCCCCGCGAAAGCAAAAACTTCTTTGTCCGGCAGAATAATTCGCACAGGCGTTTTCCCACCAGCTTGCTTTTTCCACTCGTAAAAACCATCAGCAGGGACCAGGCATCTTCGTTTAATAAACGAAGATTTAAAGGCCGGTTTTTGGTCGATTGTTTCCGCCCGGGCATTGATTAATTTGTTACCGGTTGAGACCTCCTTCGCCCAGTGGGGGACTAAGCCCCACCGCATCAACGATATTACCCTGTGATCAACCGGGCCGGTAATAACGGGAACATTTTGGCCAGGGGCAATATTATAGCGCTTGCTGTAAATAAAACTTTCCTTTTTGTACTGGACTTGAAAAACCCTTAGAATAGTTGATAGTTCAACCGACAGTGTAAATCGCCCGCACATAAAAATCATCCCTCGACTGTAGGTCCATTATTTTCACAAAATATAAACTAGCGAACATCAATTAAAATACTGAATACATCGCCAAATACTTTAATTTGCCAAACAAACTTATTATCCTTCAAAATGAAAAACTAATACTTGAGCAAATACAAAAAGAGCCTGCTCTATAAAGCACGGCTCTTATTGTATCGTTTAATTTAAAAGGCTGGGATCACGCTTCCCTTGTAATTATCCTCGATAAACTGTTTCACTTCCGGTGATTGTAATGCTTCACCCAGTTTCTTAATAGCTTCCTTATCTTTGTCTTCTGCCCGAACCGCCACTATATTAGCAAAGGGAGAATCCTTTGCCTCCATAAAAATAGCGTCTTCCACCGGATTTAGATTGGCTTCCAAAGCGTAGTTGCTGTTAATTACGCATACATCCAGGTCCGCCAAAGCTCTGGGCAGCATGGCAGCGTCCATCATCTGTATGGTCAAATTTTTCGGGTTTTCCACAATGTCGGCATCGGTAGCGGTAACACCGGCACCTTCCCTTAACGTCAAGAGACCCGCCGCTTCAAGAACATTTAAAGCCCGGCCGCCATTGGTGGCGTCGTTGGGTATGCCTATCTTGGCTCCGTCGGCCAGGTTGTCCAGGTTATCGATTTTATTGGAATATACACCCATGGGTTCGGTGTGTACCTTGACACTCCACACCAGATCGGCGTTATTGTTAGCATTATAATCATCCAGGTAAGGTATGTGCTGGAAGAAGTTAGCGTCGATTTGTTTATCCTTCAAAGCCGGGTTAAGTAATACATAATCAGTGAATACTTGAATCTCCAGGTCCACACCCTTTTCTTGCAACATGGGCTTGACCACTTCCAATATCTCAGCGTGGGGTTTGGCAGTGGCCCCAACCACCAGTTTGCTGGAACCGGCGTCATTGTTATTGGCCGTATCGCCGGCGTTATTTCCTCCACACCCGGCCAAAACAACAACGGCCAGCGCCAGGGAGCACAGCAGTGCCACGATTCTCTTCATCAATTTACCTCCTTTTGTTGGATACTTTTGCGGCGAGATTATCACCAAGCATTTGAATACCCTGAACCAGTACGATCAGGACTATCACGGTTGCCCACATGATGGAGTTATCATAACGCTGGTAACCGTAATAGTAAGCCAGTGTACCCAAACCACCTCCTCCTACAATTCCTGCCATGGCAGAATAACCGACCAGGTTAATGGTTGTTATGGCAACCCCTAAAAACAGCGAGGGCTTGGCCTCGGGCAATAAAACCTTGGAGATTATTGTCCAGGTATTGGCCCCCATGGAAAGGGCCGCCTCGATCAATCCCCATTCAATCTCCTTCAGGGAAGTCTCCACCAAACGGGCCACAAAGGGAATGGCCGCCAGGGTAAGGGGGACTATGGAAGCCACTGTACCGATGGATGTGCCGACAATCAAACGAGTAACGGGAATAAGCAAGATCAAAAAAATAATAAAGGGTATAGACCTGGTGGCATTGATGATCCATCCAAGTACCCGGTTTACTACATTGCTTTCCAGGATATGGCCTTTGGCGGTAATGACCAGTATAACTCCCAGGGGCAGTCCGAACAAATAACTCAATACGGTGGATGTTAAAACCATGTAGATAGTTTCCCAGGTGGCCAAAACCAGTTTTTCCGCCAGCCAGCCGTTGATGCCCATGTTCACCAGCATTTCAGGCATTATTTAACACCTCGATTTCCAGACCCCGGCTACGCAGGTAATCCAACGATTCCTGCAGTACTCCGGGCGGCCCAATCAATTCCAGGGCCAGGTTGCCAAAGGGTATGTCTTTGACCCTGTCCACATTACCGTAAAGGATGTTGGCCTCAATACCGTACTTGCGGACCATCGATGATATTACCGGTTCCCCGGCCGAAGCACCGATGAAAGAGATACGAATAAACTTGGAATGTGTCTGTTCACCTTGAGCCCAAGAACGGTGCAGCAATTCGGCAGGCACTTCCCTGCTTATAACGGTATTGACAAAACTACGGGAGGTGGGTGTACCGGGACTGGAAAAGACACTTAAGACATCGCCCACTTCAACAATTTGGGAGTTATCAATAACCGCCACCCGGTCACATACCTCTTTGATGACATTCATATCATGGGTAATCAGTAAAATAGTCAGGTTAAGCTGGCGATTAATATCCCTTAAAAGCTGTAAGATAGATCTGGTGGTCTGGGGATCCAGGGCCGAGGTGGCCTCATCGGATAAAAGCAATTTAGGACCGTTAGCCAAAGCCCGGGCAATACCCACCCTTTGTTTCTGCCCCCCGCTTAGCTGGCTGGGAAAAGCGTCTGCCCTATCCGCCAATCCCACCAGTTCCAGGAGTTCCCGGGTCCGCTTGGCTGCCTCCTGCCGGGGGACCCTGGCTATTTCCAGTGGAAACATTACATTATCAAAGACCGTTCTGGATGACAGTAAATTAAAATGCTGAAAAATCATACCGATTTTTTGCCGGGCGATACGCAGCTCACGCTTGTTCAGGCTGGTAATTTCCTGACCGTCCACTATAATGGAGCCTTCAGTGGGGGTTTCCAGCATGTTAATACACCTGATCAGTGTACTTTTACCCGCCCCGCTTAAACCGATAATACCGAATATCTCGCCCTTTTCCACGGAAAGGTTTACCTTATCCAGGGCGATAACTCTCTGGTTCGGGGTTGCATAAACTTTGCTTAAACCTTTAATTTCGATCAATTTAGTGTCCTCCCGCAATACATACGTCTCCACGCATTATTTCGTCGCTTAAAGGCGAAAAACCTCCCGTAGACCGATCTTAAAATTCACAATGTCTCAGGCGGGCTTAAAGTGTGTTCTTCCAGAGCCTGTTCTAAAAGTATGCAAAATTAACTTCCCGGTGGTGCCAGGTATTGAAGGGTTGAAAGTCCTGTTAAAATGCACCAAATTTAAAAAAGACACAAAAAAATCTCCCCATATATATTTGAGGAAGAATAAAACACAAAAGTATATGTTCAAGCCTTGGTAGACTGGATGAACATAATAAAAGCAATCGCTGCACTTGTTAATATAAAAATTAAACAGGTGGTTTAATTATTCAGCTCAAAACCTACCGGCCAGGAGGGCGGGATTATTCGCAGGAATTTAAAATTTCTGCTATTTTGTCCAATTCCACCCGGGGGTATATTACATCATTGATCATTATAACCGGGCTGAGAGCGCAAGAGCCCAGGCAGCGCACAACTTCCAGTGAAAACTTCCCGTCCGGCGAAGTTTCCCCCGGTTCCAGAGCCAGCTCCTGGCTTAAACGCTCCAATAAACGGGCGGAACCATGCAGATAACAGTTTGTTCCCAGGCAAACACTAATTTTGTATTTAGCAGGCGGGGCAGGCTTAATTAAAGGGAAGTAATTAATCATCCCCGACACATCTTTGGGCTGCAAACCAAAACTACCGGCAATTTGGTGTAAAACCGCCTCGGATATCGTGCCCAGTAAATCCTGCACGTCCTGAAGCACCAGGTAAAGCCCGTCCGGCTTGTCTTGATGTTTATTTATTATTTTTTCAACCATACCTTCAATGTCGCCGGTCAGCCTTGCCTTATTACCGCAGTTTAAATGCTTTTCCTGCATTGTTTATGTGTTCCCCTCCCCGCTTAATTCCAGCCATTTAAAAATATTCCTCGGTCACATTTTTGCCGGTATCCCTCAAGAGCCTGATCAAATCCCGTATGATAAACTCCTTATATACGTAGATGTTGGGCACACCCTCACCGTATAGACCTGGATTAGTTGCGGTTCCAACCATAAAGTGCACACTATCGGCGTTATATAATACGGACGCTAACCTGCTAGCCCCGTCTTTACCTTTAAAGCTATTCGGACCAGGACTCCCTTTTAACTTGTCAAGGGCATCCACCAGTGTAACGGCACCTTCGGTAACCAGATCTATGCCCGGAATTATACCAATGGGCGGCACCCGGTGGCTGCGGGATGAAAGATCTACCCGTACTTCCCGGCCCAATACTCTTCCCACTATATTACCGGTGGTACCACCACAGACAACCTTAATTCCTCCGGAACGCATAAATTTGTCCACCACCATGTCATCATCGTCTTTATTTCGTGGTGGACCGATGAGCACTACAACATTATTCGGCCTGCGCGTTTTTACAACGGCTATACTGGCATCGTCACCGGGCTGTCCGCCGTAAATGTTATTGCATAAACGAGCAATCTCCCCCGCCCAATCCGCCGCCTTTTGGGATGGGTTATAAGTTTGGGTCAGATATAGACCAACCCTGTCCCAACCCCAACCCAGGTTCCAAACTTTACCCACCCCGGCGTGCAGTACTCCATCGGTGATCATTACCAACCAATCATGCTCACCCAGTACAAAATTTGATTCCCGGATAGCCTTGCCATCCAGAATTCTCTCGGTTTTCTTTAAATTAACCAGCCCGTTACCATGGCCGCAAAAACAGGGTGGGTTTTCATACTCAATCAAGTGAGCGTTACCGTCCCCTGCCACTCGCAATACAGTGAAGGTGCTGTAGGCCAGCTTTCTCACCTTACAAATCGGCAAGGTGTGAGCAAGGGTTTCCATAACATCATCTATAGAACCGCCCATTTGCAGCATGGTGCCGGCTGTTTTGGCCGTAAGCCTGGAAAGGATATTGGCTTTGACTCCGCTTCCCAGACCATCCGCCACAACAACAATGTGATCATCCCCGCTGCTGGTAATTTCAATGCTGTCACCGCAGAGTTCTTCACCCTTTTTATTCAATTGAGCAGTACCGATTTCAACACAAATATCCATTTAACCGCGGTTCTCCCTTCAGTCTTAAAAAGGATCCTCTTGCATCAATTCAATCAATTTAGTTAAAAGAACCTTGGTTTCCGCTGTTGTTTCTCCCAAAAGCCCGGCAATCTCCTGGGCTACAGTCATTTGCTTGGTAATAACTTCCTGGGCCCGTGATATGGTCTGCCCTTTTACCAGTTCGTATTGCTCGTGACGCCTTTTTTCTGCCGTTATGTCAACCAGAATTCCCACTATGCTTTTTTCCTTTTCCATGGGGAAAATAATTTCTCTGACGATTTTACCTATCTGGTCGTAATTACGGGTCCGGTTAATCATCTTTCCGGTTTCGATAACTTCCCTAAAACTACTTATATCTAAAAATTGATCCAATTTTTGTCCCACTAATTCACGGATCGACCGGTTAAATAAACTACCGGCCGCCGGGTTGGTTTCCCGAATAATCAGTTCATCGTCCAAAATAACAACGGCGTTGGGCATGACACCAAGCACCCGGTTTGACATGGATTCCGCCCGTTTACGCATGTATGGAATACACATTTCGGGCTGGGCGTTCCCCTGGTATACGGCAACGGCCTTGTCGCGGCATGTATCAAAACCACAGGCACCGCAGTTCAATTCATCCTCCGGTTCAAACTTACCTGAGCGCTCCAGTATTTCTTTAATTTCGGCTTCGCTGGGTACGGGTAACACCACTTTGCGGTTTACATAGTTTCTTTGCAAAAGTTTAACATCAATATCGGTAATGGTGGCAGTATCATCACCTTCGGATGAACATCTGGATCTTTGATATTCGATAACTTTGCGCCGCCTGTTAAACAGGCCCTCGTCCCTGCCCAACATCAGTGGGCCGTTGATGCACCCGCCGGGACAGGCCAGTAATTCCACCAAACCCGGTAAAACATTACCACCCAAAGCCAAGTGTTTTATAAAATCTATACAGTTCTGCAGCCCGGATAACGTTACAAATCTTTCATCGGCCTGTTTCGGGACACCCACCGTCTTGAGCATACCCCCGTCAATGGGGAACAGTCTGGCCAGGCCCGGCCTCGGACCGTCAAATTCATCCGCTGCCAGGCCGACAGTGTCTATATTTTCCTCCAGAACCCATTCCCAGAGCTCGTCAAAACCAAGCACATAGTCGATGGCATCATCTACACCATTTACTAGCGCCTCATCCTTTTTCGCCGCACAAGGGCCTATAAAAACAGTTTGGCAACCCGGGTAAGATTCCTTCAAGTAACGCCCGTGGGCTATCATTGGTGATACCACCGGAGCAAGGTAAGGAAGCACCTCCGGGTAGTGCCGTTCAACCAGATTAACCACCACCGGGCAGGCACTGCTAATAAAAGCCCGCTCAAACCCCATACGACAGTGCTGCCGGGCCACCAGAGCGGCTCCCACTGAGGTTTCCTGTACTTTTTTAAACCCCAGCCTGCGTAGTAAAGCAGGCATTTGTCCCGGATCACCCAGAGGGAAACCCACCACAAAGGACGGCGCTACGCTGGCCACCAAAAAATCTCCGTTTTTAATGGAATGACGGACCTCAGCCAGGCTGGAGGTAACTCTTTTGGCTTTCTGGGGACAGGTTAACACACACCGGGCATCCTTCAAACACAGCTCATCGATCACCCGGGCATAAAGGGCACCTGTTTCCTCACTGGTACTAATACGAATCGCCTTTACGGGACAACCCCTTAGACAGCGATAACAGTCCCTGCACCTGGCTTCATTGGTCACAATCATTTCTACTTACCTCTTTCAGCTAATTTTTCACATACCAAATCTTTGCACATTATCACACAATCATTCGGCATTATTATTTTATATTCGAGGCGCATTTGAATTAACCTTTTTCTGCGGATAATTATTTGATTACTTGCTATCTACCTGCATAGCTATCCTGGTCCTGAATAATCGCTCGGCATTATCCCTGGTAACACCGGTTATTAATTCATCATTCACCCTGACGGAAACGCCCTGATCGCATTTTTCCAGGCAGAATGTGCCGTCTAGCTTGATTTTTCCTTCAAGGCCGTATTTATTTATCATATCCTTAAACATATTCAGTATATCGTAGGAGCCGCGCAAATAACAACCGGTGCCGACACAGACCGAAACATTAACCGGGACCTCTTCCGACAATTGGGTTAATTCTATGGGCCTGCCCGTTATTCTTCTCCGGGGAACGTAACGGGTATGCAGTTCGTGGTGCGCCGTGGTCGAGCCCGTACCTCCCAACCACTGGTTAATAATATGGTTAACATAGATATTATCCTGTGCCTTATGCACCTGCTCCATGGTGTCCAAGTTATAGATGGTTTTTAAACGCTGTACCCTGGCGGCGGTATCATTAACCTCGGGCTGGCCGCCGCCTCCTATGCACCCGCCGGGACAGGCCATAACTTCCACGGCGTGATAGTCTGCTTCGCCGTTTTTAATGCGCTGAATAAGCTTTTCGGCGTTGGCAATGCCATTAACCACCGCTAATTTCAATCTTTGCCCGTCAACTTCAACCTCGGCTTCTTTTAATCCCTGCATCCCCCGTACCGGATAAAAGTCAATTCTGCCTATTTCATTACCACTGGTGTAACCCGACACAAACCGTACCACCGATTCCATAACGCCCCCGGAGGCGCCGAAGATCAATGCACTGCCCGAGCCCATACCCAGTGGATTGTCAAAGCCCGCCGGTTCCAGCTCATTAAAGACAATACCCGCCTCCTTGAACATTTGGGCCAGTTCAACGGTGGTCAGCACTATATCCACATCGCGCACACCGGCGGTGGTAAATTCCGGCCTTTGGGCCTCGAATTTTTTAGCGGTGCAGGGCATAACCGAGATACATACCACCTCTCCCGGCTCTTTACCTATAACTCGGGCATAATGGTTCTTTACCAGTGACCCGAACATTTGCTGCGGCGACCGGCAACTGGAAACGTTGCCTAAAAGGTCGGCATGGGCCTGTTCGCAATATTTCACCCAACCCGGACAGCAAGAGGTGAACAGGGGCAGTTTTTCTCCCTTTTTCATCCTGCCCATAAACTCCATTGATTCTTCAATGGTGGTCAGGTCCGCCGCCAGTAACGTGTCGAAAACCCTGTCAGCGCCTATTTTCTTCAAAGCGGCCACCACTTTACCCGTAACTGCCGAACCCGCGGGTAGTCCAAATTCTTCGCCCAGGGCTACCCGTACTGCCGGGGCGATTTGAAATACCACAGTCTTGGACGGATCCAATATAGCTTTCCAGGCTTGTTCCACTTCCGACTTGGCCGACAGTGCACCGGTGGGGCAAACTGTTATGCACTGGCCACAATTAATGCAGGAAACCTCCGACAGTTCCTTGCCAAAGGCCGTGGTGACCTGCGTTTTTCTGCCCCGGAAGGCAAAATCCCAAATTCCCAGGCCCTGAATTTCCTTACACATGCGCACACAATCACCGCAGAGGATGCATTTATTGGGATCCTTGACAATGCTGCAGCTGGAATCATCGATGGGCAGCTTGATATCCCGGCTGCCGAAGCGGATTTTATTTACTCCGTACTGTTTGGCAAGTTTTTGCAGTTTGCAGCTGGTATTTTTTATACAAGTTGGGCACTCCCGGTCATGGTTGGCCAAGAGCAGTTCCAGAATCATTTTACGCAGTCTTCTGGTACGCGCAGTGTTGGTATGAATCACCATACCGTCGGATGGCGGTGTGGAGCAAGAGGCAACCAGACCCATCTTATCAACCTCGACCATGCAAAGGCGGCAGGCACCGTATACACTTAATTCTGAATGGTAGCAAAAGGTGGGGAGCTCAACGCCAATTCGCCGAACCAATTCCAACAGGTTTTTTGCCCCCGCAATTTCCACGGCCTGCCCGTCTATTATTACCTGTCCAGTTTGCATTTCAACACACTCCCTTTTTTGTATTTAGTTACTCAAGCCGTGTAAATAGCATTAAATTTGCATTTCTCCATACATGTGCCGCATTTCAGACATTTCTCCACTTCAATGACGTGCGGTTCTTTTTTATTTCCCGTGATGGCTTCGGCCGGACATACCTTGGCACAGAGCCCGCACCCCTTGCACTTGTCCTGATCGATATGATAGTCCAACAGGGCTTTGCAAACACCGGCCGGGCACTTTTTATCCCTGATATGGGCCATATACTCGTCTCTAAAATATTTCAGGGTGGTCAGCACCGGGTTCGGGGCTGTTTTGCCCAGCCCGCATAATGAACCATCTTGAACCGCCAGGGCCAATTCCTCCAAAAGCAGCAAATCTTCCTCGCCGGCCCTGCCCTCGGTAATGGCAGTTAGTATTTCCAGCATCCTTTTAGTGCCCTCGCGGCAGGGAACACACTTGCCGCAGGATTCGTTTTGCACGAAACCCATGAAAAACTTGGCCACTTCCACCATACAGGTATCCTCGCCCATGACCACCAAACCACCGGAACCAATCATAGCCCCTGCTTTTCTCAGTTCATCATAGTCAAGGGATAAATCCAGGTGGTCCTTTGTTAAACAACCCCCCGACGGGCCTCCGATTTGCACCGCTTTGAATTTTTTATTTTCCCTTAACCCGCCGCCGATTTCAAAGACTATTTCCCGCAAACTCATACCCATTGGTATTTCCACCAGACCGGTGTGGGCCACCTGACCGGCTAAAGCAAAAGTCTTTGTACCGGGACTGCATTCAGTGCCAAAACCCCTGAACCATTTACCACCCTTAAGGATAATAGACGGCAAATTGGCCAGCGTCTCTACGTTATTTATAATGGTAGGACAACCCCATAACCCTTTATTGGCCGGGAAAGGCGGGCGCGGTCTGGGCATACCCCGCTCCCCTTCTATAGAAGCAATCAGGGCGGTTTCCTCACCACAAACGAACGCCCCGGCACCCTCTTTGATATTGACTTTAAATGAAAAACCACTGTTTAGAATATTGTCCCCTAAAAGGCCCGCTTTTTCAGCTTCCGCCACTGCCCGCTTCAATCGTTTTACAGCCAGCGGGTATTCGGCGCGCACGTACACATAACCTTCATCGGCACCAATGGCAAAACCGGCTATCATCATACCTTCCAAAACCCGGTGGGGATCACCTTCCATCACGCTTCGATCCATGAAAGCGCCGGGGTCCCCCTCGTCACCGTTGCAGATGATATATTTTTTTGGCCCCTGGGCCGATGCAGCAAACTGCCATTTTCTGCCGGTGGGAAAACCGCCGCCACCCCGGCCCCTCAAGCCTGATTCCAGCACTTCCTTTATAACTTTTTCCGGTGTCATATTAAAAAGTGTCCTGGCAATGGCCTGGTAACCGCCATGGGCGATATAGTCATTTAAATCATCGGGATTGATACGCCCGCAATGTTCCAATGCTACCCTGGTTTGCTTCTGGTAAAAGGGTATTTCGTCCTGTGTAGCCACTGTTTGGCCGGTTACGGGATGTGTGTATAACAACCTTTCAACCAGTTGATTGTTTAAAATGTGTTTTTCAACTATTTCTTGAACATCATCTTTTTTCACGTGGTGGTAGAAAACACCACCGGGTTCAACCCGAACCAGCGGCCCCATCTGGCAAAAACCATGACAACCGCTGATATTAACAGCATAGGGTTCATGGCCCACCTCTTCCACCAGGTGTATTTTTACCGGTAAATTATACTTCTTTACCAAATCTTGTAATTCCTCATATACTTCCAGGGAACCGTTGGCCACGCAGCCTGTACCGGCACAAATCAATATCCGCATTTTTTCCCGTTCCAAAGCCTCTCGGGTTTGTTTATACAGGTTTAATAAATCATCCTTTGATTTAAGCATTTTTGGTCCACTCCCTTACTGCAAACTGTTTTTATTTAATTTCATTCCGTTTTCTGGAACTTTCTCAGAACTTCCAAAACTCCCTCGGGGGTCATCTGGCCATGGACCTCATTTTCATTAATGGTAACAACCGGTGCCAAACCACAGGCACCCAGGCAGGATACCGTTTCAACCGTAAACTGTAAATCTTTGGTTGTTTGCTCATCACCGGTCAGCTTGAGTTCCTTGCGCAAGGCAAAATTAATGGGTTCCGCCCCCCGCACATGACAGGCTGTACCGTCACAAATTTTGATCACATATTTGCCCTTGGGTATCATGGAAAATTGAGCATAGAATGTAGCTACGCCATAAACGGTCGCCGGCGGTATCCCCATGGCGGTGGCAATATAAGTAAGCACTTCTTCCGGCAAATAGCGGTATTCTTCCTGAACTTCCTGCAATATGGCAATAAGGTGCGAAACCTTTCCTTCGTGACTGTCAATAATATTTTGCAACCTTTGAAACTTTCTTTGCTGCATAATCTTACCTCCCCAACCAATGATAATTGTGAATTAATTAACTTTCCGAAACACTAAAAAATTAAATTCCCGGGGGGCAGATAACCCACAAACCGCTGGCCTTTTCCCGGCCGGTATTGGTTATCTCAACCAGATCCTCAAACATAATGTAGGCTGCATCCCCCTCCTTTAAACTGTATTTGGCGTTGGTGGTAGCTATGGTCACCTCGCCCTGCATTAAGTAGATAAAATCCTCATGCTCTCCTGAAAACAACGGAACCTTTACATCCACAGCACCGGGCTCCAGGGTAAACATCAGGGGCTGCATTTTTTTATTCCTGGTGCCCAAAAAAGAAAACAATTCCAGAACCATTAAACTGCTTTCAGTCTTAACTTTCCTGCGTTTATCTTTTTTGATAATAACCCACTCTTCCGGCAATTCCTCCTCAATAAGCAAGCTCATATTGGTGTTTAATGCGCCGGCAATACTTTTTAAGGTCGAAAAGGATGGCGAAACTTTATCTTGTTCCAATTGGTAAATAAAACTGGCTGTGACCCCAACCTCCTTGGCCAACTGCCTTACACTAAGGTTTTTGTTTTGGCGTAATTGCTTAATTCGTTCTCCCAATGTCGCCATACCAATCCCCCTTAAAAATTAAGCAAAAATTACAACATTTCTATTATACGAAAATTATAAACAATCACTTTACACATGTCAAGTAAAAGTTAACAAACCTGTACCTATAATTATACTTGTTAAAATAGCAACGGATTTTAATGTTCTCAAATGGGGCACCTGTACCAATTGGATTTGAGTGGAACATTTTATAAAATTATTCGTCTATGTGAATTAAAGGCGCGCCAATTTTCATGTATCAATTTTCATGTATAAGGGTGGTATAAATGAAAAAGAAAGTTTTCACCATTGCTACCGTACTGGTGCTTTCACTGGTTTTAGCGGCATCCGCCTATGCTCTTTCGCCAATTAAAATTGTGTTTAACGGCAATGAATTGGAATCCGACGTGGCACCGGCCATTGCAAACGGGCGGGTAATGGTTCCCCTCGGGGTTATTGCAGAGAAGTTCGGCGCAGAGGTAATTTGGGACGCCGGCAACAAAACCGTTCACATTAACACTACCCAATCGCAAGAGCCAGATAAAACGGACATGCGTGTGAACGGCTTGGAGAGTGCGCTGGTGCCCAGTGAAGCTGTATCAGCTGCCCGGACATGGGCCGAAGGGGTTAAAACAAGAAACGGTGCGCTGCAGTATGCAGTTATGACACCGGAACTGAAAAAGGAATGGTACCAGCAGTTTGAGGAAAACAACTGGGTCACAGGCACATCTAGTCCCTGGGTGGAAAAATATGATATCACGGAAAAAAGCAAGATTGACAACGATTCCATCAAGTATAAAGTGGCTTTCACTTATACCGATTCCACCCAAAAGAAATATGTAATGGAAGAGTATGTTACCGTTAAAAAACAAGAAGGCAAATGGTATGTATCTGCACTGGAAAAGGTTGATATCACCGGTAAAATCACCAAACTGATTGTAAACGATGATAAAGAAATAACGGGCATATTTGTGGAAAACGAATCCAAGGCGGAAACCCATTATGATAAAGCAAATGTTATGATTACAAGCAATACTAAAATTTATAAAGGTGATACTGATGAGCTTCTTACCTTAGATCACTTAAAAGAAGGTATTTACGTGGAAGCATACTTTGGTGGTCCTGTGTTAACAATCTACCCCGTGCAGGGTGGGGCGGAACGTATTAGAGTTTTTGAATAGCAGCTGAAAACGGGAGACAGTTAAAAGGCAGTCTCCCGTTTTTAATTACAGCAGATCTTTTACATAGTTTTTTAGTAATTTTTTAATAAATTGTATGGAACTTATCACCCTAAAAAACCGTCTTATTAATCAAAAGGGAAATTTCCTAAAATAATCAATGTTTTTAAACCAAATGAACAATGACATTTCGATACCAAACGAAAAAGTAACGTGCGCAACCGCCATGTTTTAAATTCTAAAGGAGCTGGTAATATGTTGACTGCCGTAGTCATGGTACTAATGGGTGCGTTTGGTGTCCCGTTGCTATTAAAAAAGATTAATACCTCCTGGAAATATAATTGACAATTCATCCGGTGACCATACCCGGTTTTCAAGACAAAAGCCACAATGCCTTGCTCTCGCAATGCTTGTGGCTTTATTGTTTATATCCTGGCCTTGAGCTTCTTCCACAGGCCGCTGCCCACCATTTTATCGGCTACCCTTAAAATGGACTGAATAACCTCCAGCACGTCCCCGTCACCGGCCCAGTTTCGCCTTACCACCTCGGGATCTGTATTGTTTATGATGCGATTTAACACGTAGGCTGCCAGGGCCAAATCATCCACGTACCCGGCGGGGCCTAACAATGCCTCTGGAATTAAATCAACCGGACTGATAAAGTAGGCAATTGCCGCCGCAAGTTTGGCCTTATCAGCCACATAAACATCCTTATCAAGGGTTAATTTGTAGAGCAAATGAAAAATATCGGGGGCCAGCAAGATATACTCGGCCCACTTGTTATCGGCACCGCTTTTACTATCCAACCACTTCTTTATCTTAACCCTCAAGTTTTGGTAAAAGTCCATTTCTTTGGACATATAGTCACCCCACTGTTATCGTTATATTTCAAATAAGCTTGATTAACGGGTTACCAATCCACAATCAATTCTATCCTCTGAAAACTAAAAAAACAAGTTCACGAGTTCATATGAAGCAGCGAACAGCTTTTCATACCATTGTTAACAGAAACTATTCATTAGTATGATGAAACCTTAGATGTTGTTTTTTCGTCTATGTATAATAGGCCATCAAGTTATAATATCCTTTATCACCCGGCAAACTGGACATATAAGGAGATAACAAGAAAATGGAAACTATTCTTAAAGTTGAAAACCTGGGGAAATCATTTAAAAACATTCCCATAATCCAGGATATATCCTTTGAAGTAAGAAAGGGCGAGATCATGGCCATACTTGGCCCTAACGGAGCAGGAAAATCGACCACCATCCGCAATATCATGGGCATTATGTACCCGGATTGCGGTACTGTTAAATATATAAACCGAAAGAATATCCCCCGCAATAAAATAGGTTATCTTCCAGAGGAACGCGGGCTATATAAAAACGTTAAAATCATGGATATCCTGCTTTATTTGGCGGAATTGAAGGATTACCCGCTCCCCAAAGCAAAGGACCGGGTACTTGCATATTTGAAAAAGTTCGATCTGGAGGGAAAGGAAAATACAACGGTTGAGGTGCTTTCCAAGGGTATGGGGCAAAAAGTGCAGTTTATTGCCTCGATTCTTCACGAACCGGAGCTATTGATACTGGATGAACCTTTTTCCGGGCTTGATCCTGTGGCCCAGGAATTATTCAAACAGGAAATACGCAACCTTGCGGCCGGCGGAACCGCCATTTTATTATCTTCCCATCAGATGAACCTGGTGGAGGAGATATGTGACCGCCTGTTCCTGATTCACCACGGTCAAAAGGTTATCTACGGTAATATGGAAGATGTAAAACGGGAATACGCAAATTTCAAATGCACTATCCGCGGTAATAATGATCACCAAGAACTAAAAGGCTTACCAAAAGTACAGCGTGTGGAACAAAAAGAAGGCACCACCATCCTGTATCTTGCCAAGGATGTTCAGGTTGCCCACTGGTTAAAACACCTGCCGGAGCATCTGGAAATAAACGAGTTGTCCATTGACCGCATTTCGCTGCATGAAATTTTCATCGATATCGCCACCAATAAAAACATTCAAAGAAAGAAGGTCTGACAGGTGCGCAATGCATTTAAAGTCGCCAAATGGGAATTTAAACGCAATATAAAAAATAAATCATTTCTCATCGGAATGTTCCTAACACCCGTCATTGTTTTATTATTTATGCTGCTGGGCACTTTTGTGGGCGGTTCCAGCAATACAGAGGACAACAGGACAATTGTTTATGTCCATGATAGTATCGGCATATTTGACACTCTGCAAGAAACTGTTAAAATCCATGATTTAAACTGGGAAATGCATGTAACGGATATCAGTGAAGAAGAAGTATCGAAAGAACTGGCATCCAGCGATAATACCGCCTATATTTTTCTGGATGACCGTGCAATCGATGAGCACATAATACCTGTTTATACCAGTGATAAAATAGACCGGTCTTTTATGAACCAGATTCAGGTGCTGGAAACTCCCATTAAAGCCTGGCAAATGAAACAAATCGGCCTTTCTGATGAGGAACTGGCCGCCATTTCCCGGGGGATCCAGTTTAAAGAGTCAAAACCGAAAGATTTGGCCGCAGGTGCTAAAACAGGCCCGGGGGCTCTAAATCGCATTGTACCGGGAGCATTTGCCGGTATTCTACTCCTTTCTATCATTATTTCAGGCATGTATATTTTCCAAAGTGCATCTCAGGAAAAGAAAGACAAGGTTGCCGAAATAATTCTGTCTTCATTGACGCCGGGTGAATTGATGCAGGGGAAAATTATCGGTTACTTCATGCTGGGAATGATTCAGGCAGTTGTTTTTTTAGGTTTTGCATTGGCTATAGCCCTCTGGAAAGTGGATATCCCTGTTATTGAGTATTTACTGGTACCCGAAATTATTTTGTTTGTTTTCATCGCCATCCTGGGCTACCTGTTATACTCAGCCATGTTCGTCGGGGTCGGTGCAACAATGGCGGATATGACATCAACAAGCAACTTCCAGGGCATGATTATAATGCTGCCATTCCTTCCCTTTGTCTTGGTCGGGCCGGTAATTGGCAACCCCAACGGGCTGATCGCACAAATTGCCACCTATATTCCGTTCACGGCACCGGGTGTACTGCTATTACGCTTGTCGGTACTGGAAGAATGGCCGTGGGTCGAGATTTTCATCGCCCTTGCCGTGCTAGTGGTAAGTATTTGGATCTTTATGATTCTGGCCGGTAAGATTTTCAAAACGGGCATCTTGATGTACGGTAAAAACGCGACACCTAAAGAAATCTGGAAATGGATCCGCGCATAGGTACATGCTGGACGGGGCCTTGCGACCCCATCCAGATTATTTCAAAAAATAAAAGTTGCCACTCACATATAAGGCAATTTTTATTTTTTATAAATTAATAAATTCTTATGAAGACCTTATTATTTTCCTAAGCTGTTGTATACAGCCAATGCATCAGTAATATTATACTGTTCTGAAAGGGGATCTCCTTTGGCACCGGCTGAAATCAGAATATATTCTTGTTTACCCACTTGAGCGAGGCTCGCAAGACATAGACCCGCTTCACTGGTGTAGCCAGTTTTCCCTCCCAGGATTTCCCCACCGGTAATGTTTTGCTTGTTGAGGTCTTCAAACATGGTACTGTGAAAGGTTATCCCGCCAGGATGATTATTCGTTGGCGGTGTGGAATGGCGTGATGAGGTAAAAATCTCCCTGAAAGTATCATTTTGCAAAGCATAGCTTAGAAGAATAGCTAGATCTTTTACTGTTGTATAGTGGTTGTCACTGTGAAGCCCGGTGGCATTTTCAAAATGGGTATTGTCCATACCAAGATCCGCCGCCCTTTGATTCATTATTTTTACAAAATTCTGTTCTGAACCCGCAATCCGGTCAGCAAGTGCAATACAGCACTCCGCGCCGCTTGGAAGCATTACTCCGTATAACAGGTCGATTGCCCTGACCTGCTCACCCGGCTGGAAACCGGCCATTGATGCATCTGCTTGGTACAGCCCCTGAAACATAGCATTGGTAAGTTTGATTTCTTCCTTCAGATCAGGTAATTTTTCTATCGCAACAATGGCTGTCATCATCTTGGTCAAAGAAGCAGGATAGATTTTTTCTTCGCTGTTTTTTTGCATCAAGATGGCATGATCTTTTAACCGGACCAAAATCACATTGGGACTGTTCAGCTTATCGGGAGATATGGAAACGTAAGGATCGAGTTCCCGGCCTGGGCCTTGCTTGGCAATGGCGCTCAGGCTGAACAGATGCCTGCCGCCCGGGGGAACCGGTGCTGTTCCATCTTCAAAAGAATCGGGTGTTATCTTTAAAGAAGAATATGACGAGGTTTTATTGTCATATTCATTCTCAAATATATGTTGGTATCCTGGAATAACGATGGATTTATAAACAAAAGCGGCAATTCCAAACATCAAAAGAAGTGCTACAAATCTGCGTATGCCTGTCTTTTTCTTTCTTACCCTTCGTACCATAAATAAAACAACTCCTCATTCTGTACTGACATTATTAAACCACAGAACAAGGAGCTATGTTGGAATTTCATCTTATGAAAATCTTAAGATTTTCTTATAGCGGAAGCTTTACTGTAAATGTAGTATTCTCTGGATTGCTTTCCACAGATATTGTACCGTCGTGAGCCTTGACAATTTCTTGGGCGATTGCCAAACCTAGCCCTGCTCCACCGGTGTTTGTAGAACGTGCAGAATCTAATCGGTAAAATTTTTCAAAAATTGTATCCAGCTTTGTCTGCGGGATTGGGTTTCCCTGATTAGTAAAAGTTATAACAATATTTTTATCCTGCTGAGTGGCAGAAATGTCAATGACGCTGTTTTCATAGCTATAGGCAAGCGCATTTTTTAGAATGTTATTGAACACCCGGGCCAGTTTGTCGGCATCTCCCCGCAGAGTGAGGCCGTCAGGCACATTGACGGACACCTGCTTTTTCTGTGGAGCCAGCATTGGATAGAATTCATCTGCCATCTGCTGAAGCATGAACAGTAAATTGATTTTTTCTTTATTTAAAACAATGGTTTGAAGATTAAATCTAGTGATTTCAAAAAACTCATTGATAAGCTGCTCTAATCGATAAGCTTTTTCCAGGGTAATACCCACATATTTTGCCTTCTGTTCAGGAGGCATATCAGGCGCTTCGTCCAGCAGACTTAAGTATCCAATAACAGAGGTCAAAGGTGTCTTTATATCATGGGCCAGGTAAACTACCAAATCATTTTTGCGCTGTTCGGCATCAAGTGCAGCTTTCTTTTGTTTTTCCAGGTTGTTTTTTATCTGATTAAGCTTTTTTTCCATAAAATCCAATTCCGGTGATAATATAATTTCATTATCGGAATCCTCAACAAGTTTATCCATTCCGCTACTTACTTCATCAAAATATTTTGTGAACCAAGAAATTGAAAATCGAAAAAGGATAACTAAAAATATTAGGATTACAATGAAAATGATCATGTCAATATTGTTGCGAATCACCAACTGATAGATTGTCAGTGCTTCCGAATAATTAAAATGAAAAGCGTTGACTAAAAATAGAACGGTACGATCTCCGATCTGGCCACGCAGGATATAGCGCAATAGATAAACAGTCACAGCGGTGGCAACTGTAATCAGAAGCATTTGAAAAAATACTTTCCCTTTTAATTTTGTATAATCATTCCTTCTGTTATTACTTTTCAATTTTATAGCCAATCCCCCATACCGTTTTGATATATTTGGGATGCTCCGCGCTGTCGTGCATTTTTTCCCTTAAATGCCTGATATGAACCATTACCGTATTATTGCTGTTGGTGAAATACTTGTCTCCCCACACCTTCTGGAACAATTCTTCCGAACTTACCACCCGCCCGCGATTGGAGCAAAGGACCCAGAGAATGGAAAACTCTGTGGGAGTGAGGGACAGCTTTTTCTCATTCAGCGTACATTCACGGGTATCCATGTTCAATACCAGGCCGGAAAAGGCGATCAAGTTTTCTTCCTGGTTAGGCTCCGCAGAATTATATTTGGTAAATCTCCGGAGCTGTGCCTTTACACGGGCAACAAGTTCCAAAGGGCGAAATGGTTTAGTAACATAGTCGTCCGCACCTAATGTCAGCCCGGTAATCTTATCGATTTCTTCTTCTTTGGCTGTCAGCATGATAACCGGAAAATTGTGCTTATCCCGAATTCGCTGACAGATTGAAAAACCGTCTATATCGGGGAGCATGACATCCAAAATGGCGAGGTCTAGTTTTTCATTTTCAATACAGTTAAGGGCATCCTTGCCGTTATAAAACTTAAAGATATTATAGTTCTCATTTTTCAGATAAACTTCAACCAAATCGGCAATAGCTTGTTCATCATCAACTATTAAAATATTTGCAGCCAAAAGCGTCATCTCCTTTCTTTAGTATATATCCCCATAATAATTATACTGCGAAGCAAAAATCATTTTATAACTTTTCACTTATTGAAATCTTAAGATTTACTGAAGACTGCGATACTGTATTAATTTCGGCAATAGCTAATACGAATGATGAAACCTTAAAAAATTTATTAATGTCTATATATCATAGGACATCAAGTTATAGTATCCTTTATTACCCGGTAAAACTGGGTAAACGAAGGAGATAATAGGGAAATGGAAACTTCCTTAAATTTACACATGGCCACCTTGGCCTTAACTGATTAGCCACCCACGAGTAGCGGCGTTGTCAGCACTACCACATCACCTTCCTGCAAAATTACGTTAAATTGGTCCGGTTTTATCCTGTAACCATTAACAAATATCCAAAGAATTTTGTTTTCACCATTTAATAAGGAAGCTACTGCCTTCTCCATTTGGCCACCATACTTAGAAGAAATAATTTGCAGCAAAGTGTATAAGTCAAGGCTTTCATTTAGGTTTATGTGTTCTTCCCTACAGAAACCGGCCGCTGCGCAAATAACGGTATAGTATCTAATTTTTACCCTCATAATGTAATCCCAGCTCCCGCAGCTTTTTACCGGTAGGGACTCCTGCTTTATCCCAACCACGCAAAGAGTAATATTCGTCCAGCATTTGGTTATAACGAGCAAAGTCCAGCGACTCTCCTTCGGCGGGTCCACTTCCTATGGGTTCAAACATCCGAGCGGGCGGCATATCGTCATGCCTGCGCAGTCCCTCACGTATGTTGAACAAGCGCTCCAGATTCCATATTCGTTCTCCAATCAACTCCAGTTCAAGGACATCCACATCCCAACCGGTGGCAAAGGCCAGTAAATCCCGAAAATGCACCGGCAGAAGCGGTTTCATAGCAATGCCTTCAAGTTTGCAAAGGCCCAGGGAATCCACTACACAGTGCCAATTTTCATGCCAATACATTAATTGCGGTTTGGTTTCATATTTCATCCAATAATTAGGGGTAACATTAATACCCAGCAGTTCCTTAATATCTTTAGCATATATTTCGGGACCGACTTCATACATGGGTAAACCCTTAAGGTGGTCACCGCCCCGGGGCGAAACCGCAAAAGATAAAGCCATACCTTTGGTGCCGCGCACATCCACCGCCGGGTAATCCATACCTTTGCTATGCACCACCAGTTCCACTCCACCCATCTTTTTGGCGGCACGCAAGGCCCCTTCTGCCAGCAAGCCGCCAAAACCTTCGCGATGAGCTATCTTATTTATCAGTTCTATAATCAGTTTATGGCTGCCCCAGTGCAAGGGTTGGTTCAGGCCGGTATCACTGTCCTTGATTATACCTCGCTGGTATCCCTCCATGGCCCAGGCCACAGCGTTTCCTGTGGATATGGTGTCCAGACCCAGTTTGTTGCACAGCGTGTTGGCAAATAATATGCTTTCCATATTACCATTACCGCACTTGGAACCAAAAGCCGATATGGTTTCATATTCCGGTCCCTCACCCAGAGTACCGGCATAATCTCCACTACTTACCTTGTAAAACCTGCTGCAGCTCACCGGGCAGTTGAAGCATCCTTTACGCTTGGTTATATAGTTTTCCAGCAGCACCTCACCCCGCAAGTTTTCCCCTTCTTCAAAGGTGGATTGCTGGAAATTCCGGGTTGGTAGAAAACCCAGCATTTGGGCCAATCCGGTGATAGCTGTGGTACCGAATGTTGAAGCCACTTCATACAGGGGATCGTTTCGGATAGCTTCCACCGCACGTGCGACGGCCTCGCGAAATTGTGCCGGTTTGGCCACGCTAGTGCCCATGTTTCCCCTGACAGCAATGGCCTTTAAATTTTTACTGCCCATCACCGCCCCGGGACCGGTGCGGGCTGCTGCCCGGGCCAGATTGCATATAATAGCGGCAAAACGCACCCGGTTTTCCCCGGCCGGACCAATACAGGCTATTTGTATAGTGTTATCACCCAGCTCCTTTTTGATAGCCTCGTCAGTTGACCAGGTGTCTTTGCCCCAGAGGTGCCGGGCATCGCGAATGGTTACCCGGTCATTGTCCAGCCATAAATACACCGGGTGCTCCGCTTGACCTGTAATAATAATATGGTCATAACCAGCTTGCTTTAGTTCCGGACCCCAGTGACCGCCGCAGTTGGAATCCCCGAATATGCCGGTAAGGGGTGACTTGGCGGTAACTGTAAAACGACCGGAGCAGGGAGCCAACGTGCCAGACAGCGGTCCCACACCGAAAATGAGGGGTGCCTTCGGGTCAAAGGGGTCCATCCCTTGCGGGGCCAGATCATAGAGTAACCGAGCGTTAACACCGGATTGCCCCAGGTAACCATACGCCAGCTCAGCCGGTAGTTCTGTTGTTTGGTAGGATTTCGAGCTCAGATCCACCCATAACACCTTTCCTGCCCAGCCATGCCACTGTTTACTCATTGCCATTCCCTCCCGCCATTTCCAAAGCGTTAAATAAGCAGCTGCCTACACACGCCGGTACGCCCGAACCCCTTTCTTCCGGCAGTTCCTTTCCGCAGAAGCTGTCCAGGCACAACTGGTTGAACACCGGGTAATCCTTGCCTTCATCCTCCAGCTTCCAGATACGTATACCGGCTAAGCGTGGATTAACAAGCCCCTGATCCGTCCAAGCACAGGCCATCTCACAACGCCTGCATCCCCGGCAATTTTCCGGATGGATGATTATGCGATTTTGCAATGCGTTTAACACAGCCACTACCTCCCTTATTTTTTCTAACTCTTTAGTTGCACATATTTAAAAAAGCCCGGCCCCATATGGGCCGGACTTTTCCATCATCCGATCTCTTGCTACCGTATTTACGCGGTAGGTGTTATAGTTTATGGGCAGGTCTCCTGGCTTCCGGATCATTAAACTACTTGAGCCTTCCCCCTTTTAACAAAGGAGTGGTCTAATTCAAGGTTTTCCCCGGTTACAGTGGCGGGACCGCTCAGGACTTGCACCTGAATTCCCTATTCTTCCCTTTAAAAGGGACACCCAAAAACCTGAGTATTATTCTTTTATTATATTTATTTAACTTAAAGTTCCAAATCCCTTCAATTTTGCAATATTTTTTTCCGGCATCAAATATAGATGGTATAATGTACCGGTTAATATAATCTTGCACTTACAGCAGTGAAATAAAAGGGGTGATTCATGTGCCGGATCGCTATGGAAGTTTTCAAGAATTACAGGCGGATAAACAAGAAAACGTGGACTATCGCATCAAGTTAAGAAGCGGCAAGTACCCTGTCCTGATTATGGCACCCCACGGTGGCATAATCGAACCTTATACCGCGGACATTGCCGGGTGGATTGCCGGGGATGATTTTGCCCTTTACGTTTTTGAAGGTGTTAAAGCCGCCAGCAGCAAGGAACTACATATCACCAGCCACAACTTCGACGAGCCCCGGGCTCTGGCGGCCGCAGCCCGGGCGGAGATAGTTTTAACCGTGCACGGACTGCGCAATGGTACCGAGGAGTTCATCATGGTGGGCGGCCTCGATGAGGAACTGGGTAATGGGGTAAAAAAAGCACTTCGGGAGGCGGGTTTCACCATTAAAGAAACCACTGCCCAGTACAGGGGCCGGCGGCAAGCCAATATCTGCAACCGCGGTCGCAGGGGTAAAGGTATCCAGTTGGAAATCACCTTCGGCCTGAGAAAACGGCTATTTGATGATGTTCACTTAAGACAACGTTTTGTTAGCACCGTGCGCTCTTTTTTATGGGATAGCTTACAAAATTTATCCTTTGGCAGGGATACGTTAATATATGAAGAAAATAACAATACGGATAGATAACAGCACAGTCACCTCACCAGGCACCGGGGTGACTTTTTTTGTACAGGGGGTGTTGCATAAAGTATTAACCAATACCGCATTTATTTCTAAGGAGGGTTCAACTTGCGCAAGCCACTAATTCTTTTCGTTTCGTTTATACTACTGCTTTGTTTTAGCACAACAGCACCGGCCCAGGAAGAAAACCGTAAAATCAGTACCCGGGAGGAGGCCATTAGCCATGCGGTTCAATTGTTCCCGGAAATAATCAGGGGCAAGGAAAATTTACTGCATGTAGACTTCAGCAGTGACCAGCACTTTGGCGGACACACATGGACAGTTACTTATAGCCGGAGCGAACCGTTACCATACAGGCTATCCATCAGTTTTAGCGCCGAAACGGGACAACTGGTTAATTTTCACTACATTCCCGACAAGTACCCCGGCGATACCCGGGTGCTCAGCCGGGACGAGGCTAAAAAAATCGCGGATGATTTTATCAAAAAACACCATCCTGATAAAACCGGTAAAATAGCAGAGCAGGAAATAGATCCGGCAGCTTATTATGACGGCAGCATTAATCTGATTTATTATTTCAGCTGGCACCAGCTAGTTGACGGGAAACAGTTTGACGCCAATACATTAAGTGTTGGAGTTAACGCCATATCGGAACAGGTGGTACATTTTTATTGCCAGTGGATGGACAATGTCGATATACCGCAACACCCTGTCATGGACCGGGATACTTTTACCAGCCAGGTAGTGAACAAACTGGGGTTATACCCCTGTTATATTATAAACCCAGGTTCTCCAACCCCAGGCGCCAGATTGATATACAGATTAAACAGCGCTTACAACGCCTTTGATGCGGCCAGCGGCAACCCGCTGGATTATGAGGGCAAGGAAATTTCAATCGAGGAAGCCCGCTTGTTTACCCAACAACTCACCCCCGTGCCCGCCTCCAAAACTAAACCGGACCGGCAGCCGAAACAGGGAACCATTGCCCCGGACAAACTGCCGCAAATAGCGGAATCCTTTTTTAAAAAGTTAGGCATTGAGGGTGCGGTCAGGCGTTCCGGCAGCGGGCACAGCAGCGGCCCGGGCTACAGTATGGAATACTGGTACTATTCGGTGGAACAGAATAATAGTTCACGCATATCCGGTGAAATTAGTGTCGGGATTGATACCAGCACCGGTGATATGGTTGATTATCGCAATCGCCAGGCCGAGAGCCGTGGTGCCACCGGAGAAGGTATAACACGGGATAAGGCCCTGGCCGCAGCGACCGCATTCCTATCCAAGGCCAGCCCGGAAAACACCGAAAACATGTTACTAAGAAATATCCCCGCTTTTCATGGAAAAGAACCCGCTTATAGTTTCAGTTGGGTAAGGCTGGTAAACGGGGTACCTTTAATGGATGATATGGTGCATATCATCGTGGACCGTTATACAGGTGAAGTAACTGAATACCACAAGACACAACGAGCTGTAAGTTCTTTCCCCGGCACCAGGGACATCATATCACCGGATCAAGCACTGCAAGCATTTTTGAAGGCCCAGCCATTTGCCCTGGTATATAACAGCTACCAGAGCGATTCAAATGAGAACACCGGGAATGTCAGGCTGGTATACGCCGATATACAGAACCTGGCCGTTGATGCCCGGACCGGTGAAATAATCAGAACATACGGTGATAATCCCGACTTAATTGCCTATGATAAAATTATTGCCGGTCACCAGGCCCGGCTGCCCCTGGCGCTACTGGCCAGAAGCGGGCTGCTGCCGGAACCGGAAGTGTTTGATCCCAACGGTAGTGTTACCAGGCGCGAAGGGCTGCGGGTACTTGTCGCCATACCCAGCGATTACCGCTACAACAGTACCGCCACCGTCTCCCCCTTTTCCGACGTCACGGATAATGACGGGGACCTGGAGGTTATTCTGAAAGCCGTGCACTACAACATAGTTGAAGCAGGGGGAAAACTCCGCCCCGGCGCAATTTTGACCCGGGAAGACCTGGCGGTCTGGCTGGTGAACATGCTCGGTCACCGGGAGGTCGCCGAGGCCCAGGACTTAAACATTGTTCTTGATTACCAGGACGCCGCGCAAATCGGCAGCGGCAAGAAAAATTATGTAGCCATAGCCGCAGGACTTAACCTGATGGACGCAGACGCCGGTGGCAATTTCAGACCCCAAGACCCGGTTACCTGGGGGGAACTGGCCGGTGTGGCAGTCAGGATAGCACCACGGCTGGCAAGGTAATTGCCTAGTAATGCCTGATCCGGCCATTTTTATCAAAACAGCCCTACTGTTCCATAAAGAATAGTAGGGCCTAAATTTAATTTATAATCAATTTATTATTTGAACTGAGAATTCTCGCAAGTATATTCATATAAGGTCGTGTCGGTAACAGCACCATCCCAAAACGCTTTATCACCGGCAGCATGTTTTAGAGAGCGGTGCCCTTTTGGGGCAAAAACAAGTTGGACATGTCAACACCCTCCAATTCAAGCAGTTTTTTCTTTATACCAACACCCCCGGCATATCCCGTCAAACTGCCGTTAGAACCTACAACCCGGTGGCAGGGAATTATGATTGAAATGGGATTGTGGCCGACAGCCCCGCCCACTGCTTGACTGGACATGCTTTCCTTGTTCATTTTTACGGCCATTTTTTTTGCAATGTCGCCATAAGTAATAACTTTGCCGTACGGGATTTCCCGTAGAATGCTCCATACTCCTTGACGAAACTCGCTGCCAATGGGAGCTAACGGCAATTGGGAAACGTCAGGCTTTTCACCGGCAAAGTAACTGTCCAACCATTTTTTCACAGCGTTAAAAACCGGCATATCGTCCTTCTCCGTCATTGCTTCGGGTATGCCGGCGCCGTGATACTTCTGCCCCTCTACCCATAAACCAACGAGATTGTCACCGTCACTTGCCAGCGTAAGCAGACCTACAGGCGAAGGATAAGTTGTCCAGTAATACATTTTAGCCCCCCCTGATTTCCGCCACCGCCATGCCTCTACCATTTCAAGGCCGGTGCTATCAGACATTTTCTCGCCCCTTTGTTTGAGCTTGAATAATTATAACATGTCTTTTATAAAATCTGGTTTTTTTCAGACATTTATTTATTTTCGCCACGGCAGATAAGATTGTCTTTATCAGATCAGTGAAAATCATTACACCATAGGAACAACTCCCCTGAAACATTCGTCTATAAGCCAGTGAATGAATATTTGAAAGGAGCAGCGAAATAAAAAAACGAATAATCGCGGGAGTGTTTGTTCATTAAAATTTTTTGCAAAAACCTCAAAGGGAAAAAGTACTCCTTCAAGAATATACATTATAGGGTTTCACCTCGCTTGTATGTTATTTGTAGGGGTACAAAGAACATTTCCACAAGCAATGAGGTGAAACCTTTCCATTTTGGCAACATTTAAGAGGTATTTGCGATTTTTAGTTTTGGGTAAACAGTTTTTCCTGGCTTCTTAAGCCCGTGTTATACATGGGCTGGGAATTATGCAATTGGCTCAACTTCATTATTGATTATTACAACATGTCATTATTACATATTTCATTCTGGCACATTAATTTAGTTTGCTCCATTACGATATCCACGGCTTGAGGTGTTTTATCCGGTGGGTAGCCGTATTTTTTAAGTAGCCGTTTAATGGTCATCTTCATTTTGGCCTGGACACTTTCACGAATGGCCCAGTCTACGCTGATATTGTTTTTTATAGCCGCCGTCAGGTCTCTGGCAATTTGCATCAGGATTTCATCGCCCATCACTTCCCGGGCCGATTCATTTTCCGCCAGGGCGTCATAGAAAGCTAATTCATCCGGCGTAAGACCGGTACTTTCGCCGCGCTTTTCCGCCTCGTTGATCTTTTTAGCAAGCTCAATTAACTCCATAATCACCTGGGTGGTTTCAATGGCTCTGTTCTGGTACTTTCTAATGGATGCCTTCAGCATTTCGCCAATCTACTTAATGAATTGGATGATAAAACTAAAGACCTTTTGCGCCGCCTTTCAATATACTACATTGAGACAAGATATCCGGACAAAAGAAAACAGCTTGAATTAAAATGCACACATGAATATACGGAGGAATTGCTGGCAGCAACAAAGGGGGTTATGGAATGGCTAAAAAACAAGTTGAGGCAATCATAAAAGAATATATCAGCGCCCTAAAAGAAAAAAAAATCCGGGTCGAAAAGGCCATTCTTTTTGGTTCTTATGCCCGTGGTTTGGAAAACAAAGACAGTGATATTGATATTGCTATAATTTCACCGGATTTTGGCCGGGATTACTTGGAGGAAGCCGTAATGCTAAAAAAAATCAGTGAATCCATTGATCTGGATATTTCACCCAGGCCCTATTCCACCGAAGAATATAACAAAGTTAACCCGGGACAGTTCTTACATGATGAAATAATTAACAAAGGTAAAAATATAGACGTCTAATTCCCACCCTTTGCAAATAAAATAATTAAATTATTCTACCAGTGTTTACAACCGGTAGATTTTTTTGTACAATAACTGTACTAACACTGATAGTACGGTTAAGACTGGAAAGGAGGGAGTTAATGTTTGACCTGGATTTAAGAAGCAGGCAACCCATTTACGAACAACTGGTGGAGAAATTTAAAGAACTGATTATCAGCGAGGTTTTAAAACCAGACGAACAATTGCCTTCGGTGCGTACACTGGCAAGCCAGTTGACTATAAATCCCAACACCATCCAAAAGGCCTACCGGGAGTTGGAAAGACAGGGCTATATCTATTCAATACCGGGAAAGGGCAATTTTGTCGCCCGGGTCGCGCGCAAAGGAAATGCCGAGAAATTAGCCAGGCTCAGGGAAGAGTTGGTCAAGATTTTATCTGAAGCAATCTATTTGGGCATGAAAAAGGAAGAAATTATTAAAATCATCTCTGAGGTGGACGTTTTGATCACGGGGGGAGAAAAAAATGATCGAAGCTAAAAACATTAGAAAAAAGTTTGATGACGTGGCAGCGCTGGACGGTGTCAGTATCAACGTGAAAAAGGGTTCCATTTACGGCCTGGTGGGATCAAATGGTGCCGGAAAAACAACCTTATTAAAAATATTAGCCGGAATTTATCGCCAGGACCAGGGGGAGGTTCTAATCGACAACCAACCGGTTTTTGAGAATATAGAGGTTAAATCTAAAACAGTCTTTATCCCCGACTCGTTATACTTCTTCTCTCAATACACTGTCGAAGATATGGCCTGGTTTTACCAACAGGTTTATGACAACTGGGATAAAGAACGTTATCAACAATTAAAAAATGTTTTTCAGCTTGATGAAAAAAAGAAAATACAGCGCATGTCCAAGGGTATGCAGCGTCAGGCTGCTTTTTGGCTAGCTCTGGCCATAAAGCCCGATTATTTAATTTTAGATGAACCTCTGGACGGTTTGGACCCGGTTATGAGGCGTAAAGTCAGAAATTTAATTATTCAAGATACAGCCGACAGGGAAATGACCGTGTTGATATCCTCCCATAACTTGAGGGAACTGGAAGATCTGTGCGACTGCATAGGTGTATTACATCAAGGCAGATTAATTGTGGAAAAGGAACTTGATGATTTAAAATCCGACATACATAAGGTACAGGCAGCTTTTCCGCATGATGTTCCAATTGATATATTTAAAGATCATGATGTCCTGCACCGTGAAAAAAGAGGCAGTGTCCAGCTCTTTATTATCAGAGGGAAGAAGAATGAAATCATCAAACACATCTCCCGGTACCAGCCCCTGATATTGGATATTTTGCCTCTGACGCTGGAAGAAATATTTATTTATGAGATGGGGGAAATTGGTTATGAAATCAAAAACGTCATTTTTAAATAAAGGTTTTTTAGTAAACGATTTTAGGAAATATAGTTGGGTGGCAGTGGCTTACACCCTGGCACTAATTTTTGTAATTCCGTTAAATATATTAATGATGCTGGGTAACGAGTACATTACTGACAAAAACCTTTTTAAAAATCTCTTTTTATTCATAAACCAAGAATTCCAGTGTATTTTAGTTTTGACGGTACCGGTTGGACTGGCTATTCTTCTATTTCGCTACCTGCACGTCAGGATACCGGCGGATGCGCTGCACAGCCTTCCGATTAAAAGAAGCAGCATTTACAGAAGCCATATTCTGGCCGGGATTGTATTGTTGATATCACCGGTATTGATTACAGGAATTATCTCTATCATGTTACAGCTATTTCTTGATCTGGGCACTTACTACAGTATCAATGATGTATTCAGGTGGATGGGCATAACCACTTTAATGAATTTGACGATTTTCCTTACCTGTGTATTTGTTGGTATGCTGGTGGGCATGTCCACGGTGCAAGGTGTTTTAACCTATATCCTTTTGCTTTTTCCGGTTGGTATAATTGTTTTAGTAACACAAAATCTCGAGTTTTTTGTATATGGCTTTATGCCTAATACTGATTATCAATCAGTAAGACTCTCCCCCATTACTAGGATCATGGAAGGTTTTAATCCTTTAAGTGAACGGGCCATGAGCAGCACCGAAGTACTGGCTTATGTGACCATCTGCGCTGTTTTATTCTTGCTGGCTAATTACCTGTATAAAATAAGAGATCTGGAAACTGCCACCCAGTCAATTGCCTTTAAAAAGTTACGCAATATCTTTAAATACGGTGTTACCTTTTGTACTATGCTGCTGGGAGGACTTTATTTTCAGCAAACCCAACAAAACCTTGCCTGGACGGTTTTTGGATATTTGGCGGGCTCTTTAATTGGTTATGTAGTGGCCGAAATATTATTGCAAAAATCGCTGGGATTCTTTAAGGAAGCAAAGAGTTTTAAAGGTTATGCAGCTTTTGGCGCAGTGGTTATCATTTTACTGCTGAGCGTCAGGTTCGACCTGATCGGTTATGAGAAAAGGCTGCCGGAGCTGGGGGAAGTACAACAGGTTTATTTCAGCAACAGTTTTTATTACCACAACATCGGTGAAGATAACCGGAAAGATATATTCTCGGATCAAGACAACCTGCAGCACATTTTCCAGCTGCACCGGAGCATCATTGCAGACAAAAAAGATAATTACCTGACAGGAAACCAGAACAAAAAAAGACAAGCCCTTTTTATTTACCATCTAAGCGACGGAAGTACCATGACCAGGGGTTATCAAATTGATTACGATAAATACACTGGTTTTATTAAACCCATCAAAGAATCAAAAGAGTACAAGGAAATGTATTATGATATATTGCATGTCAATCCCGCTGACGTGGAGAAAATCACCCTGCGGCCCAATATGAGAACCGGTGGTTATAAAGAGGCGGTTATATTAGATCCGGCGGAGATAAAAGAAGCGATAGATATTATGAAACAGGATGTTATGAGAGCAACTTATGAACAGATGACGGAGGAAAAAGAGCCATGGGCCAGCATAAGCTTGTTGATTACCGAAAATAACGTGGAAAAATACCTCCAATTGATTGAGAACCTACCACAAACAATTGAACGGCACGAAAAGGATATACAAATCCATGCTTCCTGGCATAAATACGATTACTTGCTGGAAAGCTGGCTAAAAGAAAAAGGTTATTATCAAAAAGCCAGAGTTTTACCGGAGGAAATATCCTATGCCGTGGTGGAACGGGTGGAAAACCGGGAGCAATGGGAGGAAAAAAGAAGGCGCGGCCTTGCCCCAACCGGTCAACCGGGCAATGAAAGCGTTAAGAGATTGGAAATCAAGGATAAAAAACAAATTGAAACCTGTTTAAGGGAATATCTCCATCAATGGGTTTTGGATACAGCTTTTACCCGTAATACCGCCAGTGACGATAAATATATAATTAGCTTTTATGGAAAGGAACAAGAGCATTTAGAATACGGTAGTTTTGTGGGTGATAATGTACCTGACTTTATCAGGGCTTATTTTGCAGAGTAACCAACTAACGTTTATCTCCATTGGCGGGGCAGAGTATTACCCCGGTCGGAACAACTGGTCACCGCACACAAGAGTGCCGGTGACCAGCGCCGGCCAAAATCGGGACTTGAATGATGCTGGTTATAACACAGTTTAATTGACTATATAAACGATCTCCGCACTTGCCCTGATTTCCACCAGGCCGGGGTTTATCGGGGTAGACATGGCACCATCTGCTCCGGCCCCCAAAGCCAGTCTTTTTTCGAAAATGATGGGTTGCGGTGTATTATCATACCAGTTACCACTGGCGGATTTGATGCCGACAATTTTTTTGCCCAGTGCCGCGGCGATAACATCCGCCTTGGCCCGGGCGTCCTGTATGGCCAGGGTCAAGGCTTTGGCCTTTTGTTCCGTACTGCCTTCAGCATAAAATCTGATATTTTGAACCTGGTTAATCCCGCTCTTTACCGCCAGGTCTATAACTTTACCTATCATTGTGATATCCCGCACCGTCACTGTTATCTCGTTACGCACCTCATAACCGCTGACCTTTGGTGCTTTCCCTTCATCGTAAACATATTTTGGATTAAGGTAGTACCCAGCGGTATTGATGTTATTGGCCGGTATACCGCTGTTTTTTAAAGAGGCTATAACTTTATTAACTATTTCAGAGTTTTTGGCTTGGGCCGTTCCCGCATCATTTGCTTCGGTAATCACTCCAAAATTTACGTCAGCCACATTTGGGGCCACGCTTATAACCCCGTTTCCGCTAACTGTAATAACGTTGCTCGGCTCAGTTTCCGCACTGGCAAAGCCGGTGCCAAGGAAAAGTAGACATAAAACTGAGAGTAATGCAATTAACATGTATTTAGGCTTCAATATACAACCTCCTTTTCTATACCGTGCAAAACCACATGAGCATGTATCAAATCCCAATCCCCCTTTGCCGGTTTTGTATAATCTGACGATGAAGGAATATATATTGTTCCAAAACAGCTACGATTTGGGGCGGGTAATTGGTTTGCTTTAGTGTAATTTTACACTTTTTACAAGGGAGGCCCTGTTATAACGTTTATTCAAATAGTAGCTTTGGTGCTGCCACCTGCAAAAAACACCCTAAAAGCCGGCCAACGTAGAGGTTATAAGTTGTTCTCCCGCGGAACCTTCGAGCAGCCAATAATCCCGAACATACCAAGCAATAGTAAAACAAGAGTGATATCAATATCAAAAGTTAAATCTCTTTTACTATATATACATTCCTTTTTATTAATTAACTTCTGTTCTGGTTCCATTATCACAGCCTCAAATGATGCCATGGCCTGTTTAGCACCCGGCCAGTGATATTCACTTTCACCTACCTCAACCAGGTTGAATACCTTGACAACATGACCTTCGGCGGGCAAGTTAAAACTAATTTCTTGATTAATATTTTTATCTTGCTCCGATACGTTGAAACGCACTTCGTAATTGAGGTTATCCGGCTTTTCCGCACATTCTTTCACATAACATTCAGCAGTAATAGTATTCAATTCCGGTTCTTTATATTTTTCTTTGGGGCAAATATCCGGGTAACCAAATGCTTTACTTGGTATCTGGGACTTACCAGCCCTTAATTTATACCCTAAAAGCCCGGAATAATTGGTAAACTTTGGTATAGTAATAAGATAATTGCCTTCCTGGTCAGTAAAGGTATTGGCCAGAAGTTTTTCTATTTTATTGCCATAGCAGGCAAACAACAGTACGACGCCATTATCAATGCCCAGACCGTTGTTGTCCTCAACCCTACCGTAAAAGTATAAACGCCCGTCATTTTTCTGTTCCGCTATATATTGCTTTGCACCGGCCTGACCGGTTAAGTTCTCTTCCATAAAATCTGCTCCCTGAATATGAATTACCCCATGCCAGAGGCAGGATTGCCGGCGCTGGCCCTAACAATAATTGCGGTGGTGCCGTCCGGTATTACCTCTTTATCAACATATAGCAAATAGTGCCCGTCGTGGCCACTAAATGAATGACTGAGAGGCAATTCCTGGTTATCGCCTAAGCGGGCAAATACCTCAACCACTGCCCCTGATACAGGTTTCTGTTCTTCACCTTCGGTAACAACGCCATGAAAAACTATTTCGTTTACCTTTTTTATCTTTATGTTTCCCTCAAAACAACTTTGCTGTTCGGGTAGTGATGTAAATTCTATCGAACCCGGTATCCAAGCCATTAGAATACCCCCCCATAATAGACTCCTGTAATTTACTTTGCATATAATAATTAAATATTCTTATTCCCCGAATTGCGTTACAAAAAAATCCTTGCCTCAAGTACATACAATGCTTAATATAGGACAGCTATGACCTACCATTGATTGCGTAATTTAGAGATAAAAGGAGGGAGAACAATATGAATATTAGCAATTCACGAGAAACAATTGTTATAGAAATAAAAGATAGGGAAGACTTAAATAAAATATCCAGCATGAAACTGGATTTACTGCTTCCACGAGCCCGGCGGAAAATAAACAAACCCGGTAGATTTTATAATAAGACAGAGCCATTAATAACCTGCGAACTACCTGCCAAAGTTCACAGAGTTATACCGGTCAAAAAGGCAACTGTTGAAGTTAACCTGGTTACCATGACTTTAATCAAACAAAAAACCTGTTATCAAAAGGAACCAAGATAATATCATCTTGGTTCCTCCAAACAGGCCGGGTTTTATTGCCGGGCAGTTACCCTTTAACCATTGTTGCTGACACCGTTGATTTCCACCTGTTGATTTTGCAGTATTTTAAGGGTGAGATCAATAACCATTTTTTCCTGGATGCTTGTGAATTCGAATTCCTCGAAAGGATTCTCTCCGTACGGGTCCTTACGGTTGACTGCTTCATTAAACTCGGTAATGGTGGCACTGATTAATTCGCAAAACGGCAATTCGTTAAAAAATTCGGTGCTCACCTGGTTTAACTCGGTCAGATCGCCGGACATTAACCGGTCTTTGGCCGGGAATTTAGGACCAAGATCTTGTTCAACCAAGTATTCAAATTGATTTTCAAAGTTAAATAAGGCAGGGGCCGGAGTGCCAACGTTGAAATCTACGGCTGTTACACAGCTCCAGGGCACATCAACTGTGCAGTGACTGATGTTCCCGCAAATACCATCGCGGTTTGATGATTTACGAGTGGAGTATTCAATGTTCTTGCGTACAAATCCACTGATGAATAATTTATTTGTATTTTGCAAAAGCCGGCATTGGGTAACTTTTAAGCGCTTTCCTACACGCTTTATCTCTATAGCGGGTTCAGGTAGGTTAATCTTTGCGTCAACGTTAATTTGTACAGTTAACTCCGCAAGAACAACCGGTATTTTGGCAATGGCCGTTGTTATCGGTGTCGGTGTAACGGGCGTGTTATCACACAATGCCTGATCGGTAGCCTTAACATCCAATGCCTTTTTCTTGATAAACTTTTCCGCTGCAACAGCATCAACTTCGTACATTTTTTATGGCCTCCTTTTGGATTTTATACTTACGATACCAATTTATGTATTTTATTACATTTTTGTTACAATTCGGACATAAAGGAACTAATATTTAATAAAAGCGCTTTAATAGAACATCATCGTTCTACTAAAGCGCTTTTTCTTGCCCCAAACGCGCAAAGTCGAAAACTATTTTTCCGGGTCCGGTTTCGGAACAATTTGTTGGTTAACATGGCCAATATAATATCCCCGTCAAACATGGTATGTATAGCAGGCATAGCCATCGCTGGCCATCCGGGCCACCTTGTCGGCCCCGGGCCTTGGACAGTTTACCATTGGTGCCACTACCCCAATGGTTGTATTGCCCATATGCAAACGGTTTTAAGTTGAGGATATTGTTTTTTTTCTTGATAAATTTTTTACCAAGGGTATTATTTTCGGGCATATTGAGTTTTTAATATACTAAATGGACAACTATGCTGAATGTGATATAATAATGAAACAAGAAACAAGTGATAAAGGATGAAACATTTACCTTCCCTTGAAGCTACACGTTTCTGGCAGGCCGGATAAGGGGAGTAAGTATCAACGCTGTACATAAATTAAGGAGATAAGGTCGTGAATGATATCCTTTTTTTATTGCAAGGCATTCCGGAAACCATCGCTACCACTGGTTTAAGTTTAGCATTTGCAAGAATCCCCCTACGGTGGGTTCCTATAGCAATAGGCGGGGCTATCATATCCATTATAGGTTCGGCAATTAAGCTTTTACCCTTTGCGCTTGGCCTTCACACAATAGCTGTACTTCTAATGATTGTTCTTTTTATCTCTAAAACAACCCGTACATCACCAGTTAAAAGTTTTATAGTAACCATATCAAGTATACTAATTTTAATACTTCTCGAACTAGTTATTCATTTGGCTATTTCAAAACTAACCCATCTTAACCTTCAAACGGCAGCGACTGATCAATTATTATGGATATTAATCGGACTTCCGCAGGCCATAATAGTTTTTATTCTAGCTTTGCTGATCTCCAAAATTAATAAACCGGTACTGAATGGGTGGAAAATATGAGTTACCTGCCAATCAGTAAACGCATAGCAGGCTATTTATCAGCACGAACAGGGATTTCAGATGAACAAGAAGAAATTGTTACTTATTTTATTGAAGTAACTTTAATTAATATTTTTAATACTTTAAATATACTTTTGCTGGGTCTTTTTTTCGGCACATTGCCGGGTATTATTACCTGTTTGATTACGGTGGCAATGTTAAGACAAACCGCCGGGGGGGCACATTCCAATTCGCCGTGGCGCTGTGCCTTGATCACGGCAGTGGTTTTCTTGTCTATATCGGTGGCAGCCTCATACCTGTCTCATATTAAACAAATATATCTTGATAGCCTGGCAATTGCGGCAGTGCTGATAGGAACATTTTTAATTATCCTACTGGCACCTGTGGATTCTCCCTCGGCGCCCATTTTATCCGACGCCAGAAGAAAAAGACTGAAAATAATGGCATTAATCATTATGGGCATTATATCGGTAGCTATTATACTGCTCCGGCAAAGTTCCTGGATATATGCGCTTGAAGCACAGGCAGCGGTTGTATTGTCTGTGTTTTGGACGAGCTTTAATTTAACCCGTTTCGGACACCATGTAATGTCATACATAGATAATTTAAAAATAGGATCAAGGGAGGTGAACCATTGATGAAAAAAATTATCAACAAATTATGTTATTTTTCCGTAACTGCAATGCTGTTTATAACAACCATTATAGCAACTCCTACTTGCATTGCCTGGCATTACCAGCCCGAAGTACCCAAAGCATTAAGAAAATAGCACAGGTAAAGGTGGTTTTATACCACCTTTTTCCAATGAGGTGGGTTTATTTTGATTACGGAGGAAGAAAGGCAAAGAAAGCTATATGAATATATTACGATTACCCATATTCTTTGTCTTCTCATATTTGTCATTGCTTTTATTTTAAGTGATTTTACTATATTTCCGAGAAATTATTTCTATCCCTTTGCCAACATTGTATTCTTTTTATTGTTTTGTTTGATTGGACTTATCATTGTCGTTTTATATATTACCAGGGTTCGTTTATTACCGGGCTTTTCAACTCCTTTATCATATGTAGACATTATTTATTTTGCTTTACCGCTTGTTCTGGCAATATCAACATTGTTTATCTCCCATAAGACTTTTTCTTACTCTGAAGCAATACTACTGTTACCCATTTTAATTACCGCCTCGGTTTTGGGTAAAATACCGGGTATTTTAATGGCCTCATTATGCAGCTTAGTTCTAATAGCTTACCAAATAACCTTTGAGCCTGGAGCGATAAGCATCTCAACGGCTCTGGAGTCTATCTTAATATATATCAGTTTAATGTTTATTGTTGGATGGTTTATCGGTGGACTAGCAGACTTGGAAACAAAACATAGGGCACACCTGAACGAAATCGCAAACACTGATATGCTAACCGGGTTATATAACCATCGTTATTTTCAGGACAAATTAAAAGAATATTTTAAGACTGTGTCCCGGGAGAACCCCTTATCATTAATAATTATCGATATCGATTACTTTAAAAACTACAATGACAGTTTTGGCCATCTTGAGGGAGATCATGTTTTAATGATTATCGGCGGTTTATTAAAAGAAAATATAAAAGAAGGTTTTGCAGCAAGATACGGCGGTGATGAATTCATCGTTTTACTTCCGGGATGCGATGGTAATGACGCGGTACGGGTGGCCGAAAATATAACCAAGTTGGTTGAATCCAAAGGATTTTACGGAGAGGAATATCAACCCGGAGGAAAAATAACAATATCCTGTGGTATAGCCACAAGCCCTGCCCATGGTATTACCCGCAAAGAATTAATAAAACACGCCGATTATGCACTTTATAAGGCCAAGAGTTTTCATAAAAATAAAGTTGAACTTTATTTCTCGGTATTTGAAGATCTTGATATAAATGAAAATGAAAGAGAGCTTTTCAATTCGATACGCACACTGATATCAGTAATCAATGCAAAAGACCGCTACACTTTCGGACATTCGGAAAGGGTCACCGATTTATCCATTAAAATAGGTCAAAGGTTGAACCTTCCGGAAAATGAAATGAAACTACTGAAATATGCTGCTTCTTTACATGACATAGGCAAGATTGAAATAGACAGGGATATTTTAAATAAACCAGAGGCCCTTAATGACATTGAATGGAATATTCTCAAGCAACACCCGCGCTGGGGCAGTGACATTGTTAAACCCGTCACCCAATTGGTGCCGATTTCCGCTATAATTCTGCATCACCATGAAAACTATGACGGTTCGGGCTACCCCGACGGAATCAAAGGACAAGCCATTCCATTAGCAGCAAGGATCATCAGAATTGCCGATAGTTATGATGCCATGACATCTCACCGTGTTTATAGAAAGAATATGACTCCGGGCGAAGCCGTTGAGGAAATCAAGCGTTGTTCCGGAACTATGTTTGATCCAAAACTGGTTGAGGTATTTATTGAGATTACCAAGTCGGAAAAGTAAGGAAGCACAGGAACGGTTCCCTTGCTTCCTTAACTCTTTTTTATTGCACTTAAATATTCCAGGGCTTCTGCACTGGTGGTAAAACCTTCCCGGCTAAGCAGTTTCTTAATGAACTTTTTAAAGGGCTCGGATAAAGGAAGCACTTCATCCCACCTTTTTTCAAATAACATTTCATCCACCACCCAGCTTGTGAACATATCGACGGCCACCACCCCAACCCCGAATAAATCACTGCGCGGTGATATCTCCCGGCGCAACAACTGATAGGTATGGGGACCCGGTATATGTCTTTGTGCCGGAGCATCTTTAACCGTTGCATAATTATCTTTAAGGTGATGCACCGGAACAAATTTTTTTTGCAACGGGTCGAGGCACTGGGGACACTGCCCCGAATCAATAAACCTGGCCATGCCAAAATCGATCAAGTAGAGATTATCGCCATTTAACATGAGGTTGGAAAGACGCAAATCACGATGTATAACGGCATTTTTGGGCAGCCGGGGATTATGCAGAGCCTTTAGGATCACCAAAAGTTGATAGATAATTCCTTTTACCTCCGCCTCAGTAAAACGATGGCCATTCTGCACCAGGTAACTCAGCGGCAACCCCTCAATATACTCCTGGACCAGGTAATGGACACTGGCCTGGGAAAAGGCCTCGACAAATCCCGGTATCCGGGGATGATTAACCCGGCTGAGTATTTCCGACTCCAGATTAAATCTCATTATAAGGTCTTCAGATGATTCGTTACCTTCATTGATTATTGCTTTAATAGCGTAGCTGCGGCCCCCGCGAGTGGCTTTAAGCACCACGCCGTAACTTCCGCCGCCGAGGGGCATCTCAATGGTATATCCCCTGATACATGGCGTTTCTTTTCAAGAAAACAGGCGGCCCAAAAATCCTTTACGCTTACGGTAACGACCGCCGGAACTGCTATCATAATAGTGCCCGTGGCCGTGAGCATATGGCGGTTGTTGAGGCGGCCGGTATGGCGGTTGCTGGCGGGCGGGACGCTGGACCGGCGCCCTTAAATCGCTGCCGCAGTATGGGCAGGATACCCAAGCCGGGTCAACTTCTTTATGGCAGTTCCGGCAAGTGTTATTATTAATTAATTCTACACCGCAATAAGGGCAAAACTTAAAATCCCCCTGCAGAGCCTTTTGACAATTAGGGCATTGCATGGATCAAGAACCTCCTTTAAAATGACTCTCTTAAAAACGCAAGAACTCCTAGGCAGATTATAATTATATTATCATATCACAAACCCTAATACCAGTTTATGAATATTGACCTTGGGATTCTCATCTTGATTCAAATTGACAAAAATAAAGCACGGGAACGGTGCCCGTACCTTTTGCCCGTTTAGGGAACCCTCCCCATACTCCCGTGCTCCTGGCTGGAGAGATTATCTCATAAACTTTATAGTAATGTCCGGTAAATACTTTTGGATCATGGTAAATGTTTCATCAATAAAACTCTGCTCGTCCTGCAGCATTTTCTCCAGGGCGTCCTTTTCAACAATGGCATAGGGCTTAATCACCCCAAATGGATGCTGCACCTCGGGGCTTAACACACCACATTCAACACCGGTAATCTTTACGCCCTCGACAAGTAAAGTATAATCACTTACTTTTCGCCCGTCCTCTGTAATTTGCATCCCAACGCTAAATTTTTTCCCCGCTAAGTACATGTTAAAGAAAGAAAATAGCTGGGGGTATTTTTCACCCAGGGCATCAGTAATCCGGTTTCTAAAGGGTACAAATTTTTCCCTGACTAATACATCTATGTCACTCACATAAACTGCCTCCTTTGATAAACATTAATGTTTATATGGTGTCCCATTGGGTTGATATCAATAACTATTTATTATGTTTACTCATGAATCGCCATATAGACTTTTATTATATACAAAATTTACACATCAGCAAAGCCATAACTTCGATCGGTGTAAAAACGTGAGTTCACAGGCTCGCGTTTTTTTATGCGGTCCCTCATTCCCACCAGCTTTAACATCTAAATAAAAAAGGGGGGCTATGAAAAACTGCCCCCGCTGTGCCATTATCAAATACTTACTGTCCATTACCCCTTGAAGGCAATGCTTTTTTTTAATACTTTAGTTCTTTCATTTTAGCCCTCTGCTCCGGGGTGAGTACAGACTGGCATTGCTGCCTACTCTGTTGGACAATACCGTGAATTTTTTGGCGTAGATCTTTAATTTCTTTGACCTTGGCTTCCACTTTAGCTTTGTCCGGGTTCTTCTGCAACTGCAACTGTTTTAGCTCGTGCATGGAATCCATCATTTTAATGCGCAGTTCACGGGTTTGCTCGTAAGTGCTTTGATTAACTTCCCGCATTTTAGCAATTTGCTGGTCAGTGAGGTTGAGTGCCTCCACCGGATTGACCCACTTTTCACTTTTTAGCATACGCGGGCCATCACCCCAGCCCATGCCGGAAGCCGCAGCTACTTGTACGATGCCAAACACCAAAAGCAGCACAATTGTTAAGGAAACTATTTTCCTCTTCAGAGCCACACCTCCTTTCCTCACATTGCAATAATGTTGGTGCACTTTTATTGCGCTGACTTTATTTTGCCCAGCATTATGAACAAAATATGAATGAAAATTGGGAATTTGCAATTCTAAATTTACGTCCCGATAAAAATAAGCTGGACCTATTTTAATAATAAAGGCGCTTTTGAGTGCTATAAACTAAAAAATTACCTGCAGCCATTTTAATGCTGCAGGTAATTTTACCTATCTCCCTTGATAATCCATTATCCCATTAACTATGCCGCGGACAATAGCCTCTTGGTTTTGCGGGTCCCAAAGAAAAGCTTCTTCCCGGGGATTGCTGATAAACCCGGTCTCAATAAGGATGGCGGGCATTAAAGTATTTTTTATCACATAAAAACCCGCTTCTTTTACCTTTCTATTGACCTGTCCCGTTTGCCTGAGTATCGAATTCAATACATTTTGAGCCAACCTGGGATCCGATCCATAGAATTTAAAGACCTCAACACCCTCCACCGCAGAGTTGGTCGCACTGTTAGCATGGATACTGATAAAAGCAAAGGCATTGGTGCGATCAGCGATATTGACCCGTTCCTCCAGGGATACATAGCTGTCGTCAGTTCTGGTTAATATCACATTATATCCTTCGTTTTCCAGGGCGGTTTTCAGTTGACTGGTTATATTAAAAACCAGGTCCTTTTCATATTTTCCCGAGTATCCTATGGCCCCCACATCTTTACCGCCATGTCCGGGATCAAGGATTATTAAATTATCGTCTACCTCCGGTGCTGGTGGTCCGGATTGACCGGCGGGGTCAACCGGTTCGGTTTTTTCATCCAATCCACCCGGCAAACCCGGTTCACCTGCTTCCCCCGGCCCGGCTTGTCCACCTGGTCCGGACGGACCGGCATCCCCTTCACCAGGTTCAACTGCCGGGTGATTAATTTTGATTATTAATGATCCCTCACTTTTTTCCACCCGGTAATTTATCTCATCGTTTAAATCCAAGACCACCCGGGTGGTGCTATCCATCTGGCCTGTTCTGATGGAAGAAACCACGGGATCATCTAATTTGATCATTTCACTGGCCCGGTTGGTGGTATTCCGCAAATCGATTACCAGGCGGTCGGGATTACCCAGTTGAAAAATTTTGTTTTCCCCGTCTTCAACCTTAAGTTCTAATACCAGTTCCAGATCATTCGCCGTTGTTTTTATTTCCTCCAGTGAACGAAAATTATCCGGTTGTCCGGAATCCATCCAGGCTATATCCACCCTTAAACCCGCCGGTATATTTCGCGCGTCCACACGACACCCCAGTGATTCACCGATAAACCGCAATGGCACCATGGTGCGCCCGTTGACCACCTGGGTAGCCACATCCAACTGTATTTTACTATTGTTTTTATAAGCCACTTTTTGATTAACGGGAAGCTCTATGGTGAGATCTCCCTTGTGACCAAAAGCAGATTTTACATTATTGTCATACCACACTTCAGCGCCCAGTGCTTCAAATATCTGCCGAAACGGTACCAGGGTCCTGTTGGAAGAAGTTTCTATGATGGGCCGGGCATCAAATTCCACCTGTTTATCATCCACATAAACGAAAATATTACCGCCGGCAAAAGCCTGGTGGATCTGCAGCAGCCAAAAAGCCACCAAAGTAAAAATTGTTAAGATCAGTTTTTTATAACGCAACATTTTCCTCCCTTCGGAAAAAAAATCGCAATTACCTAAAATTACTGGTTGCACTGGCAGCATGACCAGTATCTATATTTTATACGATAATAATCCTGTTTTTGTTCCGTAGTTTTTAAAATTAATCTCTGTCTCGGGAAAAAATTTTATCATTTTTCAGGAAGGTTGTTGGCTTGTAGGGGAATGGAAGCAGTGGAACCGTCCCCCTGTGTCCTGTCACCCGCCTTTGGGTGTACCGGCCCAGCCGGCAAGCTGCGAAATTGAAAGCCAGCACCGCCAGCACCAGTATGGCCGCCGAAACGTCCGCCACACGCCGCACTCCGGGGGCCATACCCTCTGAACTGACCCTCCATATGTGGACCGCCAGTGATTCCCCCGGGCGAAAAGGATTTAATGGAGAGGTAGTACTGTAAATATTCCAATCGGAGAAATTAAGCGGCGGGTTGCTCATACCGGCGGTGTATAATAAAACCGCCGCTTCAGCGAAAACACGACCCGAGCAAATAAAAGTACCTGCAACCAAAGCGGGTAAGGCACTGGGTATAATAACATGCCAGATGGTTTGCCAATGGGTGGCACCCAGGGCCAAACTGCCCTCGGCCAGTTCCCTGGGCACACCCCGGATGGATTGTTCAAAAAGCATCACCCAAAAGGGCAGGTTCAATATTGTTAAAGCCAGTGCCCCGGACACCAGGGAATACCCCCAGCCCGTTGTATTGACGAAAAGTAACAGGCCAAACAAACCCACGGCAATGGAGGGGAGTGAGGCCAGCGTTTGGATGGCTACCCGCACCATTTCGGCCAGGGGACCGCACCCCGCATATTCAGCCAGATAAATACCCGCCAATAGACCGGTAGGTACAGATATAATCATGGTTAGTAATAATAGATAACAGGAGTTAAAAATCTGCGGGATAATACCATCACCCGCCTCGATTGCATGTGACGATAAAGTAATAAACTGCCAGTCCATGGACACCAGGCCATGATAAAGAATATAGCCCACCAGTGACCCCATAATAAACAAAACCAGGCCGGCAGCCACCCAAAACATGGCCGTAGCCAGGCGGTCCTTGATCAGTGCATTCACCGGACAGCCTCCTTCCTCATCACCAGCCTGATCACCAGTATGTGGCCTAAGGACATCAACAACAGCAGCAGGCCCATGGTCCAAAGGGCATTGTTCCAGGCAGTACCAGTAACAGACATCCCCATATCCATGGTAATAACACTGGTCAAGGTCGTTACCGGGCTTAAAATTGATGTGGGCCATTCCCGGGTGTTACCTATAACCATCTGTACCGCCAGTGCTTCGCCAAAGGCCCGGGCCATACCCAGCACCACGGCGGTGACAAGGCTGGAACGGGCAGCCGGAAGCAATACCATGCGAATGGTCTGCCAGCGGGTGGAACCCAGGGCATAGGACGCGTGTTTTAATTCCAACGGTAAAACGCGCAGGCCGGCTGTGGAGACACTAATAATGGTTGGCAGTATCATCACCGATAGCACCAAAAAACCGGCCAACAGGCTCAAACCCCCGCCGCCAAGATGCCTATCAATCAAAGGTACCAGCCAAACAAGTCCGACATAACCATACACCACCGCCGGGATAGCGGCCAGCATATCCACAGCGGACTGCAGAACCTGCCGCCCCCACTCCGGGGCAATTTCCACGATAAACACCGCCACCATAATCCCCAAAGGGGCACTCACCGCCACCGCCGGCATGGAAACCAGCAGCGAGCCCGTTATGAAAGCCCCGGCCCCCACCAGCGGCCCACCTTCTTCCACCGGACGGCCCGGCCACCACCGGCTACTGAATATGAACTCGGCCGGACTTATCCCGTTTATAAAAAAAATGGCCAGGCCCTTGGACACGAAGACATAAATTACCGTAATGGTTAACAAAAACACCAATGCCAAACAGAATAGAGTAAAGCCACGTCCCACCCGGTCAACAAAATGTCTGCTGCTCATTACAGGAACCGGTCCTTTCATTTTTAAGCCGGCGTTTATCACGGTTCAATTGAACCTTCCGGCTAAGTTGCCATTATATTAAATAAATATAATATAATAGTTTTGTTAAAAAGCTATTACTATTGTTTTAGCATTAAGTTAAAAAATTACGCCCGCTGTTTTAACACAACGGGCTAGTTCTGTATTTTTAATGGCCGGGCACCACTGACCTTTGCCGCGTGGGTCAGCAGTGCCTTACATAATCAGCGGTGCTTTATATTCCGTAAACAATCTGTGAAACAATACCCAACACTTAAGGATCAGTAGTTAGTTTAAGAAAGTTTAAGCCTGACCCCTTTAACCGCCCAGGGTGATGTCCTGGGTTTCGTACCACCGCAGGGCTTCATAAAAGTGTTCTTTTCGAAAATCAGGCCACATGTCATCCACCACATAAAAATCGGCGTATATCGACTGAACGGGCAAAAAACCGCTGAGCCTGCGCCGTCCTCCCCAGCGGATGATCAAATCGATGCGGGAAACATCACGGGATGCGATGGCTTCCAACACGTTGCGTTTAGTATTTTTAACTCCGCCACCGCCGGTTGGGTCCATATTGTAAAAATGATGCAGGTCCCACCACCACCCGTAATTAACAAGAAAATTAATTTTAATTAAGCCCCGGCCGAAGGTTTTTCTCTGCTTGTATTCCTGGAGTTGCGGGGGGAAAAGGGGGGATTCATAATCCCCAATGACCAAAAGGGAGGCGTCCCGGTTGGCCAGCATGTTTACAGCATCCACGCAGGCCTTCTGGAAAGCCCTGGTCTGCACCGCCGGGCGTTTTGTGTTATCCTGGGTAAAACCATAAAAGGTTAGCTCCGGGATACCCAGTTCCACGCATAATTCATACAGCATTAAACCGGGGTTGAGCCCGTTTTGATAACCATCCTGTTTAGGCAACCCTTTGCTCTGAGCCCACCTTCTGTTTCCGTCCGGTATCACTCCGATGTGTTTGGGCAGTCTTTTGAATCCGGTCTTGGTCATAGGAACCCTCCACGCATGATAAGCATGTTGATATTTTAGGGTTTCCCTTTAACTGGGGTTGTATCCAATTTGCCGGTAGATAAAATATTTCATTTTCATATTCCTAAAATTTTTGGTTAATAATATCCTTATCGGAAAGGAGGAAATCGGGTGGTTCAAATTGGCAATTTCCATATCGGCAAGGCGGAAACGGCACAGCAGCCTGCTTTAGATAACGGGGAAGCATTTTTATTGTGGGATATGCTGGTGTCACGTTACGATATTATTGAAATTACCCAGATATATCAAAACTTCGGTCACGATCCTGATTTTAAAATCCTGTTGCAGAGGGGTTTAACCAAAACTTTAGAAAAAGAAGTTGATATAATGGAAAAGGAGCTGAATCGATACCGTATACCCCTGCCCAACAGGCCCCCCAAGAGCGTCAGGATTCCTGCCGGCACCGGGATACTGGAAGACAGGTTTATGTTTAAACAGATTTTCACGGGAATTCAAGCTTTTTTAGATAATCATGTCAAAACTATCAGATCTATAATAACTAATGATGCATTGAGAGATATTATGATAAATTTTGCTAAAGATGAATTGGACATATTTAATGATATGTGCAAATACGGCAAGCTTAAAGGGTGGCTGGAAGTCCCCCCCCAATTCACGCCAAATTCGCATTAGTACCGCACCAATTATACCTGTTTGCCTATAATAAGCATAATGATAATCGTTATTAGAGCAACCCCACCAGGTGCAAAAACCGGTGGGGTTACTTTTAATAAAAGCCCTTAACTTTTAAATGACTGTTTTGTATAAGCCCGCCCGTTTATTCCCCCAGCGCCCGCTCCAGTATGCGGTACATGCGGTCCACCATTTCCCGGGGGTCGGTGAGCAATCCCGAGGCAATGAGGGCGTTGTCGTAAATTTGTTCCACCGCCAGGGTGGCAAAGTCCTCGTCCTTTCGGCGCAGGGCCTCGAGTTTTTTGATCAGCCTGTGCCCGGGGTTTACCTCCAGTGCCTTTTTGCCATACCCCAGACCGCCCATATCCTTGTGCAGCGCCTGCATCACCCGCTGCATGCTGCTGGTCATGCCATCGTCCATATTGATCAGCACTGCCGGGCTGTCCACCAAACGCTTGGATTCCCTCACTTCACTAACCTTGTCACCCAGGGCCTGCTTGATGAAGGCCAGCAGATTTTTGAGCTCCATTCCCTCCAATTTAGCCTCGCCTGCACCGGTGTCATTGTCTTTATTATCATCCTTTTCTATTTCCGGCAGGTCCAGTTCCGACTGGTCGGCGGAAACCAGTTTCTTGTCTTTATACTGGGCCAGGTTGGTCAGCACAAAATCATCCACGGGCTCGTGGGTATAAATAACTTCCAAATCCCGCGCTTTAAACGCTTCCAGGTAGGGACCGGCTTCGATTATTTCCCGGGTCGGCCCGTTGATATAATAAATGTGCTTCTGTTTTTCCGGCATCCGCCCCAGGTAATCATCCAGGGAAATGTACTTACCGGGTTCGGACTTGGAAGACTCAAAGCGCAGCAGCGGCGCAATGTCTTTACTGTGGGCAAAATCCGAAGCCGCGCCCTCCTTAAGGAAAATACCGAACTTTTTCCAAAACTCGCTGTATTTATCCGGGTCGGACTTGGCCTGCTCGCCCAAAAACTTGAGGAAACGCCCGGTGAGCACCTTGCGCAGCCGGGCCACCAAAGCACTGTCCTGCATGGTTTCCCGGGAAATGTTAATGGGAATGTCCTCGCTGTCCACCACACCCTTGACAAAACGCAGCCACTCGGGCAACAGCCCCTCGGCGTTTTGCTGCAGCATTACCTTGCGGCAATACAGGGAAACCCCGGGCTCGGTCTTGCCGAAACCAAAGCGCTCCAGGTTTTCCTGGGGCACAAACAACAGCGCGTTTATGGCCAGTGGGGCGTCTGCGGAAAAATGCAGCCTGTAAAATGGTTCATCAAAGGCGTTGGCGATAAACTTGTAAAATTCGGTATATTCCTCGTCCTTGATTTCATTTTTATTGCGTACCCAGATGGCCTGTACCGTGTTGATTTTTTCGCCCCCCATAATAATGGGAAAGGGTACAAAATTGGAGTAGCGCTTAATAATACGCTTTATGGTGTCGGGAGAAGCAAATTCCCCGGCATCGTCCTTTAATTCCAGTATAATTTTGGTACCCCGGGTGAGATCCTGAACCTGTTCGATGGAATAACTGCCCAGCCCGTCGGAAACCCACTGGCAGCCCTCAGCACCGGGCGCAAAGGAGCGGGTTAATACCCGTACCTTTTTAGCCACCATGAACGCCGAGTAAAAACCCACCCCAAACTGGCCGATTAAATTCAAATCCTTTTTGTCCGCTTCGGCCAGCTGCTGCAAGAATGCTTTGGAGCCCGACCGGGCAATGGTTCCCAGGTTTTCCACCAGCTCGTCCATGGTCATACCGATACCCGTGTCGCTGATGGTCAGCGTTTTATCCTGCTCGTTTACTTCTATGGTTATTTCCAGGGGTAAATCAGGATCCGCCACTTCTTTATCGGTAATGGTCCGGTATCTCAATTTTTCCAGCGCATCGGCGGCGTTGGATACCAGCTCCCGTAAAAAAATTTCCCGGTCGGTATAAAGGGAATTAATCACAATATCCAGCAGTTGTTTGACCTCGGCCTGGAATTCCATTGTCTGTTGTTTGCCGGCTTCAGCCATGTATTGAAAACCTCCTTTTGCCTTGTAAGCTGGCATTGAAAAGCCCTTTTGTCAGCACTCATTAGTAGCGAGTGCTAACTCACAAGAAATAGTATTGCAATTAACACAATCATGGCAAATACTATGAGCGGCTGAAATATGCTGCATTATCATTATATTGAGCATTATCTCCATTTATCTTTGATTTATAAAGAAGAATTGGTTCAGGTGGGGTTTTGACCCCACCTGAGCCTTAGCCGCACTTATTTCGATTTTATCGCTGTTTAACTCTCGCGGCGGTTGACGAGATAAACTAAAGAGCATGGCCGGCGCAACCATGCTCTTGGCATAATTTAAGTGTTGTTTCCTGTCTCACTCTGTCAAGCCATTGCATATAGTAAGATAAATTTACGAGACAGGTGATCGCTATGACCGAAATCATTTGCACCGCATTGTTAACCGCACTGGTACTTACCATATCCATTACCCAGCGCATCAAGATTTTTGAGATATTGAAAAACCGCGCCGATTACAGTGCGGATTATATAGATGAGCTTTATAAATAAGAGCTATGGCCATATAAGCACAACCTGTTCAGGAAAAAGGATTTTACCAGCATTTAATTACTTGCGCCCGGCCTTCCAGCGCAATCCCCAGTTATAAGCACTGTCCATTTCCCGGTGGCCCGAGAAATAGCGCACCTGGCGCTCCACGCTTAAGGTTTCATCGTTCACATTTTCAATTAAGGCTATGGCGCACATAATTTTACGCTTGTCATGCTCGTCCAGCCGCACTTCAATATCGGGACCGCCGGGCTGCTTGATGGTCACCACGCCGTCGGCCTGGGCCCAGTTGGGCACTCCCTCGTAAATATAAGCAAAGACAAGAATGCGTTTAAAATCGGCAATATGATCGCCGTTGATCCGCAGGTTTTCACCGCCGGCCACCGCACCTGTACGGTCATCCCCATCGAGGGCAATATAGGGAAAACTGTGATATGAGCCGAAGGAATTACCCAGGGCCTGGATAACACCCTTTTGCCCGTTTTTCATATGGATAAGGCAGCCCAGGTCCAGGTCGACCCCGCCACCGCCGCCGCCAAAGAGCGAGCCCAGTAAACCACCGGATTGTTTTGTTTTTTGCTGGTTCCAGTTCAGGTTGACCAGTATTTCCCCCAGCTTGTTGTTGGCCTTTTTCTCCAGGTTAATTCTGTCGCCTTTTTTCTTGAGCTCAATTTTGCTAAGATTAATCCTCTGCCCGGAGGGTTTGCCGGCCCGGGAACCTGAAGCGGCATGGCTGGCAGTTCCCTCCTGACCGGCCTGGCTGGCCGGTTGTCTGGAGGACGTCCTGGCCGATAGATTAAGCGGCGCCCCGGACGGTGAACCAGATGGCCGGGCCGGACGGACGGAGGGCTGGACGGGCTGGCCGGAACCGGGGCCGGCCGGCCCGCTGTCCGGCTGGTCGGACACCTCGATGCCGAAGCCCCCGCACAGGGCGGCTAATCCACCGTGATACCCCATGGCCACCGGGTTGAACTTCCATTCCCCCTGGTGCCGGTATAATTCGGCCACCACTATGGCGGTTTCGGCGGAGAAGCCTCCATCCATGTTAAACCTGATCAACTCCCGGTTACCGTTACCGGTCACCCTGACGTATGCACCGGGCACCTGTCCAAAGTTGTGGCCCCTTTGGGGACCTTCATAAATAGTGAGGGTAATGGCAATTTTGGCCACATCGGCGGGAACCGCGGGCAGATTAACTTTTATGCACGCTTTATCCGGCACCCGGGCGGTTTCCACAGTTACGGCACCGCTGCGGCCCGTGGGGTTGCCGTAAAATATAAAATCCTCGTCCCCCCGGCATTTGCCGTTGCTTTGCAGCATAAAGGCAGCAGCATCAATTTCAATGGCAGCGGCACCGGTTTCCCAGCCCAGGGCCACCATGACCTCCGCCAGCCCGGGATTGTTTTTGGTAAGATCAGTTTTTTGCCCCCTCTTCACGGTTAACGACAATAACATCACCTCATTTAAAAGTTTTACCGGTTCTTATATCTATACCTGTCACTTATGTCAATTTAGTTTTCCTGCCCGGCAACAAAAAAGGAAACCTTGAGCGGTACTAGGTTGGCATGTTACTTTGAACTCTTGTTAGGTATAAATTGGCGTATCCAGCTGCCAAATCCACGGGGATTCCTGGTTTGGATGATCACCGGGCCCGGCCCCCTGAACCGGCATACCGCCACCTCACCCGAGGTAAAGGTGGATATCCAGCCGCTGGAAGCCTTTTCAATGGAATACTGCATATAATCGGGCCAGGCCACCAGGTGACCGTTGTCCACTATATATTCCTGACCCGCCTCAAGATTAATGACGTGGATACCGCCATAGGTGTTCAGAAATACCATCCCATTGCCGCTAATCTTAACCACAAAGAAACCTTCCCCGGAAAAAATACCCTGGGCCAGGTTTTGCATCTTGGTGGACACCTGTAATTCCGCTGCGCCCGCCAGGAATCCATCCTTTTGTACCAGTAAACTGTAGGACCCGTCCAACTCCACATCAATGATATCTCCGGGTATGGACGGGGCCAGCAGCACTTCCCCGGCTCCCCGGCGGGCGGTCAGAGTCTGGAAGAAAAAACTTTCCCCCGCCAGCATGCGGGATAGGCCGCCCAGCAGTCCCCCGTCCATCTTGCCTTCCACGTCTATGGTATCGGACATGCCCACCATGGCATCTGATTCCGCCTTGATCACTTCGCCCTTCTGGAGGTTTACCTGCAGCAGGGGAAAAGCGCCCTGGTATAGTATGCTGTATTTCATCCCATTTCTCCTTCGGTGCCCGGCACTATAGTTTTCTATTCTCGACAAGTGCTCCGGCAAATTATTGTACATTAAAATAACCACACAGCTGTCCGGTTAAAACAACTGCGGACCAGCCTTGATAATTTTTTCAACCCGGTGTAATGTTTTTGCAACTTTTTACCGTAATGTCCATGCTTTTATTTCGACAAATAGGCCCCTGAATCCTTGATTCTATATGTTTTCTAATAACATTCTACTATATAATTTCAAACATTTTATAAACAAAAAAGGACACCGCTAAGTGTCCCGGCAAAAACCTTTATCAGATTCAAACAAGTTAACATGTCGGGATTTTCGCCACAGAAACCCGTGCGCCAACTGCAGCACGGTCCTGATAATCTCCTCGCCGGCCGCTATGCCCGAAGACTTGGTAAACACCCATTGTGCTTGTTGATATAAACCGTGTTTCGGGTTGGACTGCCCGTCGTTACAAGCACAGAGATGAGAACCGCTATATTGCTCAAATAGTTCACCGTGGGCGGGAGATATGGCGTAATCCGCTCCCTGCACAAGGGGCAAATCCAGCAAGGAATCCCCGGCAGCCACCACCCGGTGGTCACCGGCCATCCGGACCACTCTCTGCAAAGCAGACCACTTATTAACCACCCGGGGCACCAGGTACAGCTTGCGTCCCTGGAGGGACACATGCCAGTTTTGTTTACCGGCCCAGTTGCTAAAATCGGCCAATTCCTGCAGCGGCACCTTGTCCCGCTCCACAATACAGTAGTAAAAAGCTTCATCAGCGTGCCGCATGGGGGCGCTCCAAAAACCGGCACCGGACAACCGGCCGAAAACCTTTAATATATCCGGTCCCGCCGCGCAATCACCGGCCATATCCCGCATTATACCAGCCCGGTAAGCGGTGTCCGGCACCCCGTTCACCAGAATATTCGCCCCGTTACTGGTGACGGCATAACGGCATGGCACCTCTTTTTGCAAAAAACCTATCCGCCGGTACTGTTCCATCGTCCTCGTGGTACAGGGCACAAACAACACCTTACCGGCCAGGTCCTTCAGCAATTCCGCCGCAGCTGCCGTCATGTAGGAATAATAATCTCCGGTTTCCACCGCTTTCACCGGGGCGGGGTAATCACCGGTAAACTTGGAGGAATAAATTAAAGTACGATCAAGGTCACTGGCAAATATCATTTCCTGTCCTCCATTGACTTTATCAGCCCGCAGCAGCTGTAACTCATCCGGGAGTATTCCTGCACCGGCACCCCCCGGTCCCGGGCCAGCAGCAGTACATGCTTTATATCCGCATGGTGGACATCCTTAACCAGTATCTTCCACGGCACCCGGCGCAGCAGCACCCTGGTGGTCTCCCCCACCCCCGGTTTGACCAGGTTTATACTTTTGATACCAAACTCCTTCTGAATGCGCAGTGTTTCCCGCCTGCCCAGCCAGGAGGGGTTTTCATCCACCCCCAGGCGGTGATTTTCCTGCAGTATACGCCTGGCTTTTTCCCAGGCGCTTGTAAAATACCCGGCCACCGTGTCCACAAAGTAATTGGACAAGTCCTCCCCGGCCAGTTCGCGATAATATTTGGCACCGTGAAAATCCAGGGGGCCGATTAAATCATCCCGCAATACCGTCCTGGACATTAAACCCGAGATGGTTGCATTAAGGCAGGCACTGGGGATTAGAAAATCATCCCGGGTACCGAAAATATTGGCGCAATGCCCCGGGTCAGCCAGCACGGCCAAATCCTTGCCAAGTACGCCGGGCTCGATGTGGAACCGTTGTTCAAATGTATCCACAGCTTTGATCAATTCCGCAGTGATGGCCCCTTTACCGGTCCACCCGTCAATGAATTGAACAGTGCACCCGGGATGCCTTTGCAGTATATAGATAATGGCATTTTGATCAATGCCCCGGTCACGGATGATGGAAATGCTGTAATGGGGAACATCAATGTTGTGAAAATGCCTCAGGTACCTTTTGACCAGCACTCCCGCCGGTGTACCCGCCCTGGCCAGGGATGCCAGCACCACCCGGCGACCCCGCCGGCGGATAATGTGTTCGGCAGTAATGGCCGTGGCCAGGGCCAGCCGGTGACCGGTTTCCTTTAACGACTTGTGAAACAAGTCAATATATTCCCGTGTGGGCCGGTATTCAATGGGCAACATTTCAGAGTAATGGCAACCGCTTTGCATGGCCCTTTCCCTATCCTCGTTGCTTTGTTCCACCACGCAGGGGCCTATGTCCTTTAACAAAAAAACCACATCCCCGGCTGTGTAGCTGCCCAGCGGGACAGGGTCGGGAACGGTGGGATAACTGTAAATTCCCGGGGGATGTTTATCCACCAATTGTTCATTCGCCCGCGCATCATTTTTGTTATGTTTAGGTGAAGTGTTGAAACTAATTACAGACACCTCCGGTTGTTTAAAGAACTGTTCGAAAAGTCCGTTTGATACGCTTTTAGTGCCGGTTTTTCAAATACTTCGCTCTGTTTTTGGATAATGTCAATCATTCACAAAAATAGACAAAGGTTATATGGGGTATACCCGCCTGCTGCAGTGCCCGCACCAGCGGAGCCACTTGCCCGGGCAATACCCGGCGTTCCCAAAAAACATACACCTCATCATAACTGCGGGGCGGTATGTTATAAACATAGTTGGGCACACCGGGGCGAAAAGGATCTTCATAGGTTATGGCATACTTAACCCCGTAATCCTCCCTCAGTCGGGGATGCACCGGGCTGCGGGTGGTGGACTGCACCCAAATACCGTCACCCATATAGCGGGCAATTAGAAAAGGCAAATACATAAACTCGCCGGTACCCAGGCACAACGTCCTTTTACCCTTTCTTTGGCTGGCCAACCTTTGTCCCAGCATTATGGCCTCATCATGCAAGCGGCTGTTTTGCCGCTCATCCAGGCCAAACCGCCCGGTATATGCCAGGTAGCTGTTCCCGGTGCCACCGGAGTTATCCTTATCCTCGCCCGCAGCCAACTTCGCCTCCACAGTCAAACCAAAGGGGAGGTGCAGCATATGTACCGCACCGGCCGGGCACTCAGCCATGCCTGCGGAGGCAAGGGGATGATCCAATACCGGGGATGTGCCTTTGGACTGAAAACTTCCCTTGATGAGAGGCAATACCCGGATCTGCACACCCAACTCCTGTTCCACACGGCTGTATTTTAGCAGCGCCTTTTTATCGCGCCAGTCCAGGATGGTTAAAATCACGTATTCCGGCTGGGGATACTTGCTATGAATAGTTCTTATGATATCAAGACAGGTATTGCCCGAAGTGATTTCATCGTCAATTAAAACCAGCAGGTCATTGCCCTCCACCAGGAGATGGTCGCTGATCAGGCAACGCTGTTCGGGAGCATGACAGTGCTCCTCGGTAAAATATAATGTGTCAAATGCTCCCGCCAGGTTTTCCCGGGTGGTATGCAGGTAACGGTGGCCTCCTGTAAAGGAGCTGAAAACCGCGTGACCCAAGGCGGTGGCAGTTTCCGCAAAGCCGACAAACAGCACCCGGCCAGGTAAATGATATGGTGCACAGAACCCGGAAACCTGACCACACCCGTTAACCGCAGCCAACTGGTCGTCCCGGTCATAGACCAGGGTATCCACCAGGGCTCTGATATGCTGCTGTGCAACCGGCAACCCCAGGGTTCGGGCCAGCCTGGACGCCAGAAGAAACCCTGTGATAAAAGGCGTACCGGTGCGCACCGGAATATGCTTGCCAATCAACTTGCTGACGAACAAATAGCTCCTTTTGGGGTTATTCCTGGCGGCCATGGCAAAAACACTCTCCAGCGGCAGGCCGTAATAGTTTTCCTCGATCTCAATACCCACCGTTAAGCTATCCAATATATCGTAACTTTTCTCCTTCGAAGATAATGCTCGTGTAATCATATCCTTCATTGAGCACCCCGTATATCCTGGATAATATCATTATTTTTTGGGCCCAGTTGGTATGTGGCTTGGCTTCGTTCATCTTGTTATTATAAATGCTTTTGGTAACCCCGCCGTTGCCCCCATTGGCCAGTATATCCCTTGCATCACAGTATTCCTCATGGGTAACGGCATACAGCGCCTGCACCGGCAGCAAGTGAGTGGGGTGGATAATGGTCTTGCCCACTAAACCGTTGGCCTTGTCCAGCATCACCTCCCGGATCAGCCCGTCAATATAGCCGCCCAGTAGATTTTCCCGTAATTTACTGCCGTCGCTGCCAAACTGTTCCCGAAAAGGGGTTTGCCTTAATTGTGGTTTTAAAACCCTGGAGCCCGAAGAAAAATATTCCCAAACCGGACCGGAAATTACATAGCCGTCCTCGGGCCGGCCAAAAATATTTACCAGGTCGGCAATAAAATCCCGAATCACTGCAATATCGTAAATAGTTAACTCGGGGCTCCTGCGCAAACCATATAAGCCTGATAAATCTGTAGCCCCCATGCGCACGTTTAAAACAAGATCCTTGAATTGATCCAAGAGCTTTTTAATCTCCAAAAGATGCGCGGCCCGGGATTCCCGGTGAATTACCCGGGGGCTCTCCAATATGGGCATACCGTATAATGTCCTGCCCAGCCGGGCATTGGTTTGAGCCAGGTGGGCAAAATACTCCCACCCCGGGCCTGATTCAAATTTGGGGAATACAAACCCGGTCAAAACGTCCAGCGCCGGTCCGTAATCTCTGGTAATTCTCTTAAACTGGTCAATATTCCGGACCCGGATAAAGATAAAGGGGAGAACACTCCCCTTATCTTTCGCATAACACAGCCTGCGTAGCTCGCGGGCCAGGTTTTTTTCCGCCTCGTCCACTTCCCGGTCGTCAACGGCATCCTCCAGGCAGAGCACAGTGGATATCAGGCCGGGTATCCGGTTATCAAGAATATTGCTAATTGCCCTGTGGTGTGTGCCGGGCATATATAAAGCAGCCCCCAAAGCATGGGCCAGTGTTGTCTTATCGCTATCCAAAGGTTCCTGACAGGGGGGGATATAAAATATCCTTTGCTTTTGTTCAGGGGTCAAGTAACCAAAATAACTCATGCCTCTTTTTTACCACCTTCACGCATACGGTCCAGCAACATTGTGCCTATCAGCACCGCTGCCATAACAGTAAAAAGCATATAAGGGGGAACATGGTAACCAAAGGCCTGAGCTAGCAGTTTGCCACCAATTAAAGCAATCAGTACATAGGCGGCGGATTCCAATGTCGGGTATTTTTCCAGCATTCTAATAAATATGGTGGCTACGCCCCGCATCATCAAAATACCCAGCATACCACCCAGAAGTAATACCCAGGCCTCATCGCTCAAGGCAAAGGCAGCCAGAATACTATCCACGCTAAAGGAAATATCCATCAGCTCTACTGTGGCCACCGTACCCCAGAAGGTATCCCAAAAACCACCTCTCCTTACCTTGGGCTCATCACCATCCTCACCGGCTTCGGATTCCACTTGTCTTTTGGAAATAAAATACTTGGCGGCCAACCATAAAAGATATGCAGCCCCCAGTATTTGTACCCAGCGTATCTTAATTAGATATACACCTAATCCGATAGCTAAAAAGCGGAAAAAATACGCGCCCCAAATACCATAAAGCAGCGCTTTTTTCTGCTGGTGTTTGGGCAGGCGCCTTACCACCACAGCCAACACCAGCGCGTTATCGCAGGATAACAAACCTTCCAGTATAACAAGCCAGAAGATAATGCCCCAATTCACCGGATCCGTAAGCATTCCAACCAGGGCATCCCAGGAAAAGAATTGCCCGTAGCTGGCCGCAAGACCCGCTAAAAATCCCGTTATTACGTCCACTTGTTGAAAATTCCTCCTTAATCGTGCATCACTTTTTAGTGCGACAAAATGTCAGGGCTAAAGCAGGATTTAGATAAGGGGTGCTTAAAATGAGCACCCCTTGCTTACAGTTGTCAAAATACGGTTGATTGTTTTGTTGAAACAGTTTGTAATTCTTTATCCGGCGTTTAAGCCATATGTGGCGGCCAGAGCAGCCAAACCACCCTGAAAACCGCTACCCACAGCGCTAAATTTCCACTCACCTTTATGGCGATATATTTCGGCCACCACAAGGCCGGTTTCAATGGAATAATCCTCACCCAAATCGTAACGGAGAATTTCCTCGCCATTATCTTCATTAACAACCCGGGCAAAGGCATTGGACACCTGGCCGAAATTCTGGTTGCGGGTGTCAGCCTCGTGAATATTAATGCAGATGGCTATTTTGTGGACTTCAGCAGGGACGGTAGCCAGGTTAATTTTAATTGTTTCATCGTCGCCTTCCCCTTCACCGGTACGGTTGTCCCCGGATAAAACAACAGAGCCGCTGGGGTCCTGCTTATTATTATAGAATACAAATGCCCCGTCACCGGTAGCCTTGCCTTCGGCGTTGACCAAAAAAGCCACGGCGTCCAAGTCAAATTCATGACCGCCGTCATATTTATTGGTATCCCAGCCAAGACCCACCATAATTTTGGTCAGGCCGGGGTTGGTTTTGGTTAAATCAATCTTTTGGCCTTTGGCCAGTGAAATCATATTATAAAACCTCCTGTATTACCCTTTTTTATCTTTATTATTGGCGTGTAAAAAATTTGTTTATATACTTTATAAAAACCTTCTGGACAGGGTTTGCAACCCGGGATCGGTGGTGGATTCGCCCAGAGCGGCAAATTTCCACTCCCCCTGGTGACGATATACTTCTCCGGCAATCAGCGTTGTTTTATTCTCGTACCCTTCAGACAGGTTAAATCTACATAATTCCTGGTTATTGACAATGTTGACCACCCGGATAAAGGCGTTTTTAATCATGCCGAAGTGCTGCTTGCGTCTTTCGCAGTCGTAAATATTGACCACGAACACCAGCCGGTGCACATCAGCGGGTACCCTGGCGAGCTCCACCATGATTTGTTCATCATCGCCTTCGCCCTCTCCGGTGAGGTTGTCCCCCGAATGGCGGACACTGCCGCAGGGGCTTGTCTTATTACCGTAATAAACAAGATTTTTGTTTTTGGTTAATTTGCCGTTGGCATCAAGCATAAAAACCGAAGCATCACAGTCAATATCAATGGTTTTGCTTCCCCCGCCAAACAGGCCGCCCAGTAAACCTTTCCCGCCGCCACCTTTACTTTCAACGGGGTCCCATCCAAGACCAACCATAATTTTTGACAAACCGGGGTTGGTTTTGGTTAGATCAATCTTTTGCCCTTTTTGCAGGTTAATCACCGAAAAACTCCCTTCTTATTCCAGGCCATACAAACGCACCAGGCCCGCCAGTCCATCATTAAATCCCTGGCCCACGGCTGCAAACTTCCACTCACCACCATGTCGGTATAGCTCGGCAAATACCAGGGCGGTTTCAATACTATAATCCTCACTGAGGTCATAGCGCAGCAATTCTGCACCTGAGTTTTCGTCCACTATGCGGACAAAGGCATTGGATACCAGACCAAAGTTCTGGTTGCGCTCTTTAGCCATGTGAATAGTTACCGTAATGGCAATTTTATGGATGTGAGCAGGAACTTTACTTAAATCTATTTTAATTTGCTCGTCGTCACCTTCACCTTCACCGGTAAGGTTGTCCCCCAAATGTTCAACAGCACCGCTGACGTGTTTCAAGTTGTTGTAAAACACAAAGTCATCGGCACTGGCACATTTACCGTTCTTGCCCAGCAGAAAAACAGAAGCATCCAAATCAAAGTCCGGCCCGTCAAATTTGTTGGTATCCCACCCCAGACCGGCAATAACTTTGGTAAGCCCGGGCCGGCCTTTGGTTAAATCCACCTTTTGTCCCTTTTGTAAATTAACCGCCAAGACAAATCCCCCTTTTTTTACTATTTAGGAAGCAAATAACGCCATATTTTCTTTATATATTAAATTATAAAATTTTATACATTACAATGCAAGCATGCATTAGAACGCATTTGATTAATTAACACCATGTAAAAAGTATTTTACATTTTATAAATGAGACTACTTCAAAGCTGCTTATAAATTCCATGGGAAAAGCACTGCAGGATTGATATACTAATACCATGAGAAACGTTATTGAAGCAGAAAAAAAAACTGTTCATACCATGATCAAACTTTACTGCCGGAACAAGCATGGCACGGAAAAATACCTGTGTCATGATTGCCGCAACTTACTGGCATACGCGCACAAAAGGCTGGATAACTGCCGGTTTGGCAGCGAAAAACCCACCTGCCAGAAATGCCCGGTCCACTGTTATAAACCCGATATGCGCCACAAGATTAAAGAAGTAATGCGATACTCGGGACCGCGCATGCTCTTTACCCACCCGCTGGCAGCCCTGAAACACCTGTTCAAATAGGGAAGCAAGGGGACGGTTCCCCTGCTTCCACTACCCCACCGCTAATTTTGACGTTCATGGAAAGCAAATGGTTCCATTTATTTCAGCCAACTCATCTTGGTGTCCAAATAATTATTGCAGCCCCAATAAGGGCCACACAGGAACCGGCCCAATCATATTTATCGGGCCTTTTTTTGTCGATAAACCATCCCCACAGCAGGGACAACACAATGAAAACGCCGCCATACGCCGCATACACCCGGCCAAAATGAGGATATTCCTGCAACGTAGGTATTACACCGTACAGAACCAAGATTACGGCACCGACAACACCCAACCATATTCCCTTTTTCTCACGCAACCATAACCAAACAAAATACCCCCCGCCAATTTCGGCCAAACCGGCCATGATGAAAAGGATAGCGGATTTAATCAACGCCGCCGGCCTCCCTTTGTTGCCCCCCGCGGGGGAACCATAAAATTATTGCTGTGCCAACCAGGGCGACAAATGTGCCCAGCCAATCATAAAAATCGGGAGTTACACCATCAATCCACCAACCCCATAAAATGGACATAATGATAAATACGCCGCCGTATGCCGCGTATATACGCCCGAAATCAGGGAAGTTCTGCAGTGTGGGTATCACCCCGTATAGTATCAATATTATACCGCCGGCCAACCCCCAGATTGGACCGGCTCCATCCCGGAGCCAAATCCATATGAAATAACCTCCCGCTATTTCAGCCAAACCAGCCAGAATGAAAAGAATCACCGATCTGACAACCATGCTAGCCTCCCCACATAGATGATGTATTAACGGGATAAATGCATAATCACAACATTATAATTATAATGCATAAGTTACTATCCACAACCATACCGGTGCCAGGTGTTGAAAATTTTTATTCTTTCAACCCTGTATGCATGCCTTTCCAGGGTACAAAACGTCATGAATGAAGTTTAAAATTTTAACACCCGGCACTAAAGCAGGAATTAAACACTCTGGAGTATAATTATATATAACTGGTAATTGTTACACTATCGTATTATCGCCTGGATACCACCCCACCATTGTCATCTATCCAACACCAGGCTGATCGACTTTGACCGTTATCTTTTTATCGTTATCTTATTGTAAAAATACCCGCTGGAGATTAGAGAAAGATATGGATATGAAGCTGGATACCCTTGCGAAAACAATTTTCATGGAAATGCTGTCATCCTCGCTATCAGAAACAAATCAATCCGGCAGCACTGTTGGGACTGGCCCGGGCTTTTCCGATATTTTAATGCTGGCCCTGCTACGCCGGCAAACAAGCCCGTCCTCCACCCAATTGGGCCTGCCACAGGTAGTAGATTTGCTCCTGCCAACCAGTCCAGGTTATATCACCGGCCGCCAGGTGGCCAAATATTACGCCGCCGGTGCGACCGGTTCCGGCCACAAAAGCTACGGGACGGCGTCCGCCTCCGGAGCCGCAGGTGCCGGCACCATGGCTGGTGCGAGCAAAGCGGAGCTGGAAAAAATGGTGGAACAAGTGGCCCTAAAACACGGTGTTGATCCAGCCCTGGTTAAATCAGTGGTGCAGGCGGAATCAGGCTTTAACCCCCGGGCGGTATCGCCGGCGGGAGCCATGGGACTGATGCAGCTCATGCCGGGAACGGCCGCCTCGCTTGGCGTTACCGACCCCTTGGACCCGGTACAAAATGTAGACGGCGGGGTGCGCTACTTGAAACAAATGCTAAACCGCTACGATGGCAATGTATCCCTGGCACTGGCCGCCTATAATGCCGGTCCCGGAGCGGTGGATCGCGCCGGCGGCATCCCCAATTACCGGGAAACCCGTGATTACGTGCAAAAGGTAACCAGAAACAGAGTGAACTTTGTAGTGTAGGAAACTGTCTATCGCCAACCACGGCCCAACTTTAACACCTATAAGGTCCTTAATCTAGAGGAGAGCTTTTTCACTATCAAAAGGAGGAGCTCTCCTTTGTAACAAAGTACAAGCATGCCCGTCCCCAATCTTCCACCGCGCTAGCGATCCAGAAGTGCACGCTACGCCGCCGCCCGGGCCAGGCCGAAACCCAGCGAAAAACTCAAAATCACGTACAGCGCAGCAACGGTATACTTTCGTTTTTCAAATAATTGTAAAACTTCAAATTCAAAGGTAGAAAACGTAGTAAAAGCGCCCAAAAAACCGAGGCCGAAAATCAATTCGATTCCTGGAAATTTTTGAAATAACCCGGGGTGCAAGATTAACAGGCCCAATAAAAAACTGCCGGTGACATTGACTATAAAGGTGGCCATGGGAAAACTGTTCTTCCAGTACCTGTTTATTAACCTCCCGGCTAAGTACCTGCAGCACGCTCCTAAAAAACCACCAATACCCACAAGAACGGTATTAGTCATTTTCCATCCCTCCAGCCGTGTTTGTTGTTTGCTTCAAGCCTGCCGCCAAATGTTTTGCCAGCGCCCTTCCCGCCATAGCTGATAGAAATCCAAGGACAAGGCTTGATCCAACGTATAATAAGGCAATTAAGGGGAGTTTTTGAACCATTGTTACAAATTCAACACTTAAAGCAGAAAACGTGGTCATTGAACCCATAAAACCAGTGGATATGCCTAATACAAGATATGGGTTGGTGACGAAGGGTGGAGCACCGGTTATGCAATCCAATGCAACCGTTAAAAAAAATGCCAGCAGAAAGCTGCCCGCTAAATTAACCGCCAGTGTCCCCAGCGGGAACCAATATGGTTCATTCAAATAGCCCGCAATATAATATCTCGCCAGGGTTCCTAGAAATCCACCAACACCTACGCTAAGTAAATTCCTCACTTAAACTCCCCCACTTGCAAACATTTTTAGAAAAACAAAAAGCTCCTCCGTGGCCTTTTGCCCGGTAGGAGCCATCAGCTTTTCAGCATTGGGCGAGCCCCATCGCCAATATTGTATTGAGTCGATAAGCTGCCGTCCAAACACCCGATAATATGCACAAATTATACTACCAGTTATACTATATTTCAAGGCGGTGGTCAGGAAGATTTATTGAAGGTGCCCAACCGCGTTTATCGCCTGTAACTGTTGGTTTTAAGGGCCTTAAACCGTCTAATAATTAATCACCTCCAACTTACTATCCCGAACGCCCAGACTGGCCGCGTTTCGCAGTAATTGCCTGGCGTATTCGGTGCGCGGGTTGGCGGTGATTTCCCCGGCCGGGCCTTCCTCCACAATGCGGCCCTCCCACATAACGGCAATCCGGTCACTTACCTTGCGGGCCAGGGCAATATCGTGGGTGATGAATAAAATGGCCAGCCCCCGCTTTTCCTGCAGGTTAAGCAGCAGCTTTAAAATCTTGGCCTGCACGCTGGGATCCAGAGCCGAAGTGGGCTCATCGGCAATAAGCACCCCGGGATTTAAAACCAGCGCCCGGGCAATGGTTACCCGCTGGGCTTCCCCGCCGCTCAGGTGGTGGGGATAGGTAGCCAGAAATTCCTCATCCGAGGGTAGTTCCACTTCCTCCAGGCACTTCCTTACCGTGGCCAACCGCTCTTCCCGGGTGCCAATACCCTGAATATCCAGGGGCTCTTGCACGGCATCCAGCACGGAACTGCGGTGGTTGATGGAATCATGGGGGTTTTGGAATACCATTTGCACTTTGCGGTAAAAATGCTTATCCCTTTTCTTGATAATGTTACCCTCCAGTTTAATTTCACCGGCCGTGGGTTTTTCCAGGCCCATGACGGTGTGGGCCAGCGTGCTTTTTCCGGACCCGCTGGCCCCCACCACAGCCAGGGTTTCTCCTTCATAAAGGGTTAAATCCACCCCGTCCACCGCATGAATGGTACCGTAGTGTTTTTTCAGTCCCTGCACTTCCAAAAAGGGTATTATCCCCCCCCGGTGGCAGGCCAGCAGGCGCCCGTGGCACTCCTCCAACGCCGGTTCCTCAGCCGCGCACCTGGGCAGCGCCTGGGTGCAGCGGTTATGAAAACGGCAACCGCCGGTGTTCCGCCGGGTACGCCCTTTGATGCCCACCAGGTCCTTGGTGGTGGTCATATTGGGATAGCAGCGCAGCAATCCCCTGGTATAGGGATGTCTCGGATTGGTCAGCACCAGGCGGGCCGGCCCGGCCTCCACCAGCACGCCGTTATATAGCACCAGCACAGTGTCCGCCAGGGCTGCCGCCAGGGATATATCGTGGGTGACCAGCAGTAGTGCTTTGTCACGGCCCACTTTGTAAAGCAATTCGGTAATCTGGGACCTGTTTACCGCATCCAGGGCAGCGGTGGGCTCATCCAGTATAATTAATTCCGGATCATTGGCCAAAGCCATGGCCATTAATACTCGCTGCTTTTCCCCTCCGCTGAGCTGGTGAGGGTAAAGGGCGTGTTTATTGGGATTCAGGCCCACCCGTGATAACAACCCGGCCGCGTGCTGCAAGGCTGCTTTCTTTTTCATTTTCCCGTGCTCGATCACAGGCTCCGCCACCTGGTTAATCGCAGTTTGCACCGGGTTCAACGCCCCGGACACGTTCTGGAAGACCACGGATATGTTATTCCAGCGGATACCTTGCCAACCTGCCTCGTCCAGAGTAAAAAGATCCTTACCTCCCCAAAGCGCCTGCCCTGTAACCTCAGCCCGGGTCAGCCCGGCCACGGCAAGGCCCAGGGTGGTTTTACCCGCTCCGGATTCACCAATAACAGCCACCGTTTCCCCTTTGCCAACGGAAAAGCTGATATTATCCAGCACCTTTTTGGCATTATAGCTGGCCGATAAATTATTCACCTGCAGCAGTACCGCTTTGGAACACATACCGGGGCCTCCTTTCAGTTAAACTTGCACAGGTTAAAAAACACAAACTTTTATAATCATCCACTGTGAACGTTAAGCTTGCCACAGCCGAAAATCATACCCCGGGCCGCAGCCTGGGGTCGACAATTTCCTCCAGGGCATAGCCAAGATAGGAAAAGGCCAGCACAGTCAGGGCCAGGGCTGCCCCGGCGGGCAGCAGCCACCATTGCCAGACATCCAGGTAACTGAATTTCAATGCATGCTGGATCATCATTCCCCAGCTGACGGTGCCCGGATCAGTAATACCCAAAAAGGCCAACCCGGCCTCGGTGACCACCGCCCGCCGGGCATTCTGCACCAGCCCCACCGTAATTACCGGCGTCAAGTCAGGTAAAACATGTTTGTAGAACGCCTGCCACTGCCCGGCCCCAAAGGTGCGGGCGGCGTAAACGTGGGTTCTTTGCTTCAAGGTCAGTGTCTGGGCCCTGATTACCCTAGCCCCCACGGGCCAGCCGATTAAGGCCAGGGTTAATACCAGTAACGGCAGGCCGGGCTGCAAGTAAGCAGCCACCAAAATGATCACCAGCACCGGCGGAATAGTTAACAGCGCATCGGTGAACCGCATCAGCAGGTTATCCACCCAGCCCCCGGCCAGGGCCGCGCCGGCCCCCACCATTATACCAAGCAGCATGCTCAGCACAGCCACACCCACCGCCACCACCAGGGAGGTCCGGGCACCCCACACCAGGCGGCTGAAGATATCCTGGCCCACATCATTGGTGCCCAGCCAGTGCCCGTCTCCGGGGGGCAGCAGCACATCCACGGAATGTTCCACCGGGGAGTGGGGCACCAGCACAGGCCCCACCAGCGCCACAAGTATGATCAGGCCCAAAAGCCCGGTACCAACCCGGGCAATACGATTTTGTTTAACCTGCTGAACATAATTAATGTGCATGGTTCACCGTTCCCTTATTTAATTACAGGCTAATTTAAATCTAAAAAACTTATTTAATAATTGAACCCTTCCCCAGGGGAAATATAAGTGCCCATTTCTGTGGAACCGGGCACCGCCGGCAGGAAAAACGTAACGTCCCCATGGCCTTCTTCTTGAGCATCTATTTCGGCAGAGCCGGGTACCACAGGCAAGAAAAACCAAACGTCCCTGTTTCCTACCCCGCGGCTGCCACCCGCGGGTCTATTTTAATGTACAGCATATCGGTAATAAAACTAACGGCCAGTACCGATACCGTCACCACCAGGAAAATACCCTGCAGTACCGGGTAGTCCCTGGTCAACAGGGCGTTGTAGAGCAGGTGCCCCAGGCCGGGATAAGCAAACACGGTTTCCACGAACAGTACCCCGGTGGCCAGGCGGCCCACCCTTACACCGGTGCGGGTAACCACGGGCAGCATGGCATTGCGCCCGGCATGCCGGTAGCGTACCACCCGGGGGCTTAACCCCTTGGCTTTGGCTGTTAATATAAAGGGGGCCTTCAGCACGGTGACCATGGTGTTTCTGGTCAACAGATAAGCACCGGAAATGCCGGATATGGTCAGGGCCGCCAGGGGTAGCGCCAGGTGACGCAGCACGTCCAGTATCAGGGCTGTTCCGGCCAGACCGGCATAGGGCGTAACGGCGCCAGACAAAGGGAAAAGCCCCAGCAGAACACCAAAAAACAACAGCAGCAAAATACCAATAAAGAAATCGGGCAAACCGTTCAATAACATGACCCCCGAAAGCAGGGCCACATCTTTACCGCTGCCTCTGCTCCAACCCGACTCGATGCCCAGCACAATACCCAACAAAGTGGAAAGAAATAAAGCGCTGCCCGCCAGAAGCAGAGTCCAGGGCAATGAACCCATAACCACGTCAAGCACCGGGGCGTTGTGGTAAAAGGAGTAACCCAAATCGCCCGTGGCCAGACCTGTCATATATTGCACAAACTGCTCACCCATCGATTCATTGAGGGCCAGCCTCTCCTCCAGGCGGGCTTTAAGTTCACCAGTCATTTGCACATGAACGTCCGCCCCGTAAATGGCGGTCAGGGGATCCCCCGGAAGTAAACGGGGCAGCGCAAAATTAAGGCTTAGTATTATAAAAAGGGCTATGAAATAATTTGTAAACAGCAATGTTTTACCCTTCATAACACCAAATCACCTCCGGGGTTAGATTACGGTAAACCCGACAATTCAAATTTAGTTACCTACCACTGATTAAATTTTATACCCAAGCGTATTTAATCCGATTTATGGAAATAAGCTTAAGGCATGAGAACATTTATTTATTTAAATAAAAGAACAATGTTCACGGGCCAAGTTTAGTTTGACTCAACAAAGCACAGCTTGTTCAGCGGTTGCGGCACGCCGGAAGCAACACCACCCTTGGTGTAATACAAATCAATACTGCCGTCGTGCCCCCAATACCAGGTGGGATAATACAGGCTCAGGGCGGGCAATTCACCGGCATACACCGCCTGGGCCTCCTGCACCAGCTGTTTTCTGGCTGCGGGGTCGGTTTCCTTTAACTGGGCGGCCAGCAGCCCGTTCAACTTCATACTGGCGGCATACCTGGCACTGTTAAAACTTTTACCGAGGATCATATTGTTTAAAACCACTGGGTCGCTGCCCAAACCGCCATGCCCGCTGAAAGCCAGTTCAAAGTCCCACTGCTGCACCCTGCTGTCCAGGGTCTTTGCTTCCAGGCTTCGCAGTTCCACTTTAATACCCGCCTTATCCAGCTGGGCGGCAATGATTTCTCCATCCCGGGTATACTCCTGGGAAACCAGCATTTCCAATACCAGCGGCCGGCCGTCCTTTTGAAAATAACCATCCTGTTGCGTGTAGCCCAAGCCCTTTAAAAGTGCCGCAGCTTTGACCGGGTCATGCCGGTATTGCTGTACATCCGGATTGTGCCAGTCGCTGTCCGGAGGCAGCATGCCGGGACTGGCCGCCACCGCGTGCCCCCGTCCCACCACCCGGGCCAGTTCCTCCCGGTCAATGGCGTAAGCCAGCGCCTGGCGAAATTCTTTATGGGAGAAGGGTTCCATGGTGTGATTAATCATTAGCTTGGTGTTCCAAAAGTGCGGCCCGCTGGTGACGGTAATACCGTCCTTTTGCAAGCCTTCCACCACTTCCGGCGGTACCTCGGCCGCGTTTACCTCACCCTTTTGCAGGGCTGAGTGGGCCATCTCCTGGCTTACCTTGACATAGCGAATTTGCCGCACCAGTGGCCGGCCGCCGTAATAATTTTCATTGGCCGCATACAAATAGGTGCCGTGTTCCTTGTTGTAGTCCACCAGTTTAAAGGGACCCGTGCCCACCAGGGCATCGCTTTCCCGGTATGTCTCGGGGTTATCCACGTTTTCCCAGATGTGTTTGGGTAATATGGGCAATGTTCCCGCAGTGTACTCCAAAAAGGGCGCATAGGGTTCATGCAGCTTGACCTGTACGGTATAATCATCAATGGCTTCCACCTGAGCCACCATTGTGGTATCCACCATTGAATAGGGATATTTGCCCACGTAATCAAAGGTAAACACCACATCCCCGGCGGTGAAGGGCTGGCCGTCATGCCAGGTTACATCCCTGCGCAGGTTAAAGGTGTAAGTCAAGCCGGCTTCGTCATAACTCCAGTCCTCCGCCAGGGCAGGTACAAAACCGGCGGCATCCTTCCAAACCAGGGTATCGAAGATCATGCTCATACGCAAAATCCCGGGTCCCCGGGGATGATGCCCGTAAGGGCTGGGAAAACCCCAATCACCGGTGGTGTCGGCAATGGTATAAATGTCCGGTGCACCCGCGGAGGATCCATTATTCCTTTGTCCCTCCCCGCAACCGGCCAGCAAAATTACCGCCAGCAGCCCTGTGCATACCATCAATAACAGGCGGCCCACACTTTTTGTCATACCGCGACTCTCCTTTATTTAATCCAGAGCAAAAAATAAATTACCATGAAAGCCCCCATTTCCGGGAGACACCTTCATGGCATAAAAATACTAGCTCTTGTTATCCAACCAGTTCAGCCTGGCCTCGGGCAACGCATCAATGCCCGGCGAATAGGGCTTGATATCCAGCAGCGGGCTGCCGTCCAGGGCATCCAGCCCCCGCACGGTGAGTTTGTTGCCCTCAACGGACACAAGTTCCGCGACACAGAAAGCGATGGGGTTGGGCCGGGACGGTGACCGGCAGGCAAACACCCCTCTGATTACGTCGCTATAAGGTGTTTTGGTTTGCAGCTTTTCCCGGTTGGCCTGGCTGCACCAGTACAACACTATAAGGTGCGAAGCTTCGGTAATATCCTTTAGCCCCGGGGTATATGCACTAAATATCTCCATAACGCATTTATCCCGGGAATAACGTCCTTGCCTGGGAGCTTCGCCTGATTTTTTGTAAGGGGTGTGAATCACGCCGATGGGCTGCAGCTGCATATTACCAGCCCCTGGTATAATCTTCGAAACAATCCAGGCATACAAAGGCACCGTCACGCACTCTGGCCCGGGGTTCCATCACATATTCTCCGCAGCGGGAGCACTGCACCGATGGGAAAAGACGAGCCTTGGAGGGAAATTGGAAGTCAATCTGCTCCACTTTACAGAACTCCTCCTCGGGCATGTGCAGTATTTGCTCCACCCGCCGCCCCTGGGCCGCCTTGAATTTAGCCTTTTCCTCCTCGGTGGCCGTGCCGCCGAATACTTTGCTGCGCAGCTGGGCCATTTCGGGATTGGGGCGGTGCATGACAGCCCCGTCCACCGATATGCGCAGCGCCCTGTTGGCGTTACGGCTGCCAAAGACATATACCTGCTTGCCCCGGTCGCGATAAATCAAGTTGCCTTTGCCCAGGGTACACCCCGTCATCACCATCACGGCGTCCACGCCGCAAGCGTCATTTTCCACAATGGCCAGCAGTTCCTCATCCGGCGAACGCATTTCCTCCAAGTGTTTCAGTGCTATTTCCGATACCCGGTAACCGATGGCCAGGCCGGGGCAAACATGCCCGTGAAACTCAATGGCCTTTTCCCAGGGAGTCTTTTCCATACACATAGTTATACACCTCATTATTAATATATTTACACCGGTTCATTACAACAAAAAGGCCACAAAGACTCTCCCACCTGCGGGAAAAACCTTCGTGGCCTTATTTTTACACAGTAAATACAACTAGGGACATAATTACATACCTTGTTCCGCACAAGCCAACCAGCTTCCAGCTGGTTATTTACAATTTTTATGCTAAAGGGTTTGCTGGGATTTGTCAACCGTTTTTCTGACAATTTGGCTTTAAAGTTAATAGAATCTATACCTTTATCCTGCTGCCGTCTTAGTGTGACAGCTTAAACCGCACGGCAAAGGTAGTGCCCCCGGGACCGCTATCTACGGTTAGGTAGGCATTGTGCCTGGCGACTATGCTGTAACATACCGCCAACCCCAATCCGGTGCCGTTGTCTTTGGTGGTAAAAAAGGGTGTGCCCAGCTTATCCATGGCATCCGGATCAATGCCGCAGCCATCGTCCTGGATTGCTAACACCACCTCACCTTTTTCCAAAGTGGTTCTGATGACCATACGGCCACCGGCGGACATAGCTTCCAGACCGTTACGCACCAAATTTATGATCAGCTGGCGCATTTCTTTGGCATCCAGCAATAAATCGGGTACCGTACCCAGTTCCAGGACGATTTGCTTGTTACCCTTTAAACCGTCCGCTTGAAGTAGAGGATAATGATTAAGCAGCAGGGAATTTATATTTTGCATTTCCTTTTCAACACGCTTATTTTTGGCCAGGGCCAAAAAATCTGTAATAATGGCATTGGCCCGGTCCAGTTCTTCAATCATCAAGTCATAATATCTTTTATAGTTCTGACAATCCTTTTTATCTCTTAGCAGTTGTAAAAACCCCCGTACCGAAGCCAGCGGATTGCGCACTTCATGTCCGATGGTGGCGGCCAATTCCCCCACAATGCGCAAGCGCTCAAGGCGGGCCATTTCCAGTTCCACCCGCTTTTGTTCGGTTATATCCTCGGCCAGTACCATCCCCCCGGTGATCCGGCCATTCATTTTTATCGGCGTGGAATTCAACTTTAAATACCTTATACTGCCATTTTTATGTATGATTTCAGTTTCGTAACTACTGGCCGTACCCTCTTGCAATCTCTTTTGAAAAATTTCTTGAGAAATTTGTTCTTTATAATGGTCCGGGATACTCTCCAGTACGCTCCGCCCAATCAGTTCTTCAGCACTATACCCTAAAATCTCTGTGCATTTATTGTTGGTAAAGGTAATGACTCCCCTGGTATCGTAAGTCAAAAAAAGCTCATTTAAGTTCTCAATGAGTGTTTTTTGGTAATTTACCTTGTCCCTGAGATTGTTTTCACTTTCCCGCAGTATTTTTTCCATACGCCTGCGCTCATTTATTTCCTTCTGGAGTTGTTCATTGGCAGTGGCCAGTTCCCGGGTGCGCTCCGCCACCAGTTCCTCCAGCCGGTGGCGGTGCTGGTTTAACTCCTTCTCCAGTTCTTTATTTGCAGTGATATCCCGGACACATTCAATAGCCCCGGCCAGGCTACCCGCACTGTCATAAAGGGGCGCGGCTGTTACCCACAGGTAGGCTCCCCGGCCCCGGTACAGCTGTGGCACAAAAATTTCAGCATATAACGTGTTCCCTTTTTTTTGGACATAATTATACTGCCGGGCAATCTCAGCGTCATACACGCCGATCAAATCCACCAGTGCAGGCCTTCGCTTTCCGTAAAACGGCAACGAGTAAGCAAAATCACCCTTACCAACAATGTCTTCTTTTTTTACCTCCGTCATCCCTTCAATGGCTCTGTTCCAGGCGATCACTTTACCTTCACGATTGACCACAAAGGTGGCATCGGGGAGGAAGTCAATAATATTCAAATAAAGCTGTTTATTACCCTTAGGCATTATATAACCTGCCTTTCATCGATGCTTGTAAATCACCCCGCCCAATATCTGTGTAAAAAGGAGTTTAAAGCCACAATTATAATTTTAAAGGTATAATTTGGACGTCAACGATTAACTTTCCTGCCCGCAATTTTATGAAAAACATATCTGGGGACTAATATAACAGCGTTTACATTAAGCAGGCTAAATTATATGGAACAATAATAAGCGTAAGCCAAAATACGCCGGACAATGGAGTTTGACAAAAAAAAATAAGGTGCAATAGGACTGCCTGGCAATGCTTACAGCGGGCAAAGTATGAAAAAAATAATATATAACAACCAAAGGTAAAAAAAGCAAGCCTGAATAATTGACATTGTTTCAATATAGTTTTAAACTATTGTTAATTAACTAACTATTTAACAGGGGGGAAAATAATGAGCGCGATCTTAGCTGAAAAGTTGGATCCCAACTTTTTAAGTGAGGTTATATCAAAGGCCTGCACAACTAAAGATCCCAATGATTTTTACAACTGCCTGGCCTGTGGTATGTGTAGTGCGGGCTGCCCCTATAATGGAGTGCATGATAATGCTGACCCAAGGAAATTCATTCGCATGCTGGTACTGGGGATGCGGGAAGAGGTGTTAAATTCCGACTTTATTTGGGCCTGCACCCAGTGCGGGCGCTGCACCATGGAATGTCCTATGGGTGTTGAGGTGTTAACACTGGTGCGCACGATCAGGGGCAACTTTGGCTTGAAAGCACCCGGATTTCTGCAGGATGTGGTGGACGCGCAGATTAAAACCGGTAACCAGATGGAAGTTTCCACGGAAGATTACCTGGAAACTCTGGAGTGGATGGAAGAGGAACTGCAGGAAGAAGTGGGTGACCCCAACGCTAAAATCCCCGTTGATAAAGAAGGGGCGGATTTTTTATTCCTCTGGGACCCCCGGGAAATCAAATATTACCCCAACGATGTACAAAGCATAGCCAAGATAATGTGGTATGTAGGTGCCAACTGGACCTGCAGCAGCAAATGGTGGGATGCCACCCATTATGCTTTATTTAGCGGTAATGACGAAGAATCCGCTATTATTACCCAACGTTACGCTGACGAAGTCAAACGTCTTAAAGTTAAAGAGTTAGTGGTCACTGAATGCGGACACGCCACCCACGCCAATAAATGGGGTCCCAAAGTATGGCTCACCAAGGACAATACATACCCCGTGAAGAGCATCATTGAAAAATATGTAGAGTGGTTCGAGGCCGGCCTGCTCAAAGTTGACCCCACCAAAAACCCTGAGCCCATTACACTGCATGACCCGTGTAATACGGTGCGCAAGCAAGGTCTGGGCGATGCCATACGGTATGTATTAAAGAAAACTGTCATGGATTTCAGGGAAATGAATCCCAACGGAGTTTTCAATTACTGCTGTGGCGGCGGCGGCGGGCTGCTGGCCATGGGCAAAGACATCTACCCCTATCGAATGGCCAAAGGGAAACTCAAGGCAGACCAGATTAAAGCCACCGAATGTAAATTGGTAGCCTGCCCGTGCCACAACTGTTTTGACCAACTGACTGATATTATTAAATACTATGAGCTGGAGGGTACCAGGGTCATCCACCTGCACCATTTGATCAGCCATGCACTGATAATGGATGAAAAGCCCTGAACCGGCACCATGGTTAAGGGTTACACTATTATACGAGACCAATATCAATGATTAAAATAAACTACTTACCGGGAAACAGTTCCGTACCCGTTACGGAACTATTTTCTCGGTAAATGCCATTGTTATGGCCGCATCCACCTGCTTCATGTTTTCCGGATTTGCATAAAGCAATCTGGCGGTATCCTCAAAGTTTAAATCCGGGTCGTCCTCGGCCAAAAGCGCCCATACTATGGTAATAAAAGCATGCAGGTTTAATTGCCTTAACTCCTCCACTGCCGCCTCTATGGAACCGTACTTTTCATTTATCCGGGTCATGGTTTCCTGTGATAACGTAAAGTTGCGTTCCTTATCCAGTATTACCTTAGCCATTTTACAGCCTGATTCAAAAAAGCAACCCTGACTTAGCCCCTACAAACGTTACGGGGTTAAACCCGCCACCTTCCAACCAGGCCTTCGCTCCTTTCACAATTATATTTTGAAGCAAGAGAACCGTCCCCCTGCTTCCTTGCTTCAGCCAACGCGCGGGATCAAATCCAGCGGACGGGGCCTGCCGAAGTAAAACCCTTGCCCCAAGTCTATGCCCATTGTCTTTAATGCTATGCTGGTATCATGATTCTCAACAAACTCGGCAATGGTTTTTTTGCCCAGGGTATGGGCAATGGAGTTCATGGACTCCACCAGTGCCCAGTTGGTGGGGTCTTTTGCAACGTTGCGAACAAAGGAACCGTCTATTTTCAAATAATCCACCGATAGCATACGCAAGTAAGAAAAGGAGGAAAAACCTATACCAAAGTCGTCCAGGGCAAAGGTGCAACCTAAATTCTTGATCCTGCGTATCCAGCATTCCGCTAGTTTGACATCTTTGACAGCACTGGTTTCAGTTATCTCAAAACCTATCCGGGAAGGTTCCACGTCGCTGTGACGTATGTCATATTCTATTGTGTCCAGCAAATTTTCGTCCCCCAGACTGGTACCGGAAAGGTTGATAAAAGTATTCAACTCCGCGTGGTTACTCATAATTTCCAACGTCGACTTAACTACCCACCGGTCCAATTGCGGCATCAACCCGAAACTTTCGGCGGCCTTAATAAAACTATTCGGCATAATTAATTTACCGTTTTTTAAGCGCAGGCGCAACAATGTTTCATAATGAGCCACCTGGCCGCTTTTAATATCGGCCACCGGCTGAAAGTGCAGCTCAAAAAAATTTCTCTTCAAGGCATTTTTAATTAAACCGATCATCTCATTGGTGTGGGATACATGAGCCGTGATATCCTCATCGGTTTTGATATGAACAACCCTGTTTTTACCTCCCTCCTTGGCCTGGTACAGGTAAGCCGGCTATTTCACTGGCTGCCTTATTGGCCCACAAAATTTTCATGTTTTTGTCGTAATATACAATGCGTTCTGAAACAGCAGCCAGAATAAGTTCATTATTTATCACATCATTTAACCCGTTGCAATGTCCTTTGTGCATGACTTAAACTACCTCCATCGGTTCCAGCTATTAATTTATTCACGTTATATTAATATTTAGATTACCATAAAATATTAAATATTTAATAACGGAATAATTAAAGATTATTTAAAACATGCAAGGAAGCACGGGGATAGTTCCTGTGCTTCCCTAAATATTGATGACCGCGGAGGTGTTAGCTCATACATTTCCCTTGTACTACCCGGCCGGGGAAGTGAAATAACAGCCGGTGAGGCAAAAAAGAGCGGGAGAACCGTCCCCGTGCTTCCACTAGGCATGCGGGGCATCATATGCCCGCAGCAAAATTTCGGCCAGTTCTTCAATCAGGGGCATGCGCGGATTGGCGGTGGTGGACTGGTCGGCAAAGGCCTTTTCAGCCAGTTCGGGCACCTTCTTTTTAAATAACTCGGCGTCGACGCCGCACTGGGCTATGGTGGCCGGTATACCCACGCCTGCCCGCAGTTTTTCCACCCCGGCAATGAGGCTGTTTACCCCCTCTTCCACGGTACCTGCCGGCATACCCAAGAAGGCGGCCATTTGCCGGTATTTTTCCGGGGCCTGAAAGTATTCGTACTGCGGGAAAGAGGCAAATTTGCTGGGCAGCGCTGCATTATACCTGATTACGTGAGGTAACAAAATAGCGTTGGCCCGGCCATGGGTAATGTGAAATTCACCACCCAGTTTATGGGCCAGACTGTGACAAACTCCCAAAAAAGCATTGGTAAAAGCCATACCCGCTATGCAGGAAGCATTATGCATTTTAGTCCGGGCAGTGATATTATCCTTTTCCCCGTAACTGGCAGGCAAATACTTGAATACCAGCTCTGCGGCTTTCATGGCCATGGCATCGGTATAGTCGGAAGCCATCACCGATACGTAAGCTTCCAGGGCATGGGTCAGCACATCGAGGCCTGTATCCGCAATCACCGGCGGGGGCAGCGTACCCACAAAGTCCGGGTCAACAATGGCCACATCGGGGGTGAGCTCGTAATCCGCCAGAGGATATTTGACATCCTGGCCTTTGTGGGTTATCACCGCAAAGGCGCTGACTTCGGAACCGGTGCCACTGGTGGTGGGTATGGCCACCAGTTGAGCCCGCCGGCCCAATTTGGGGTATTTATAAGTACGCTTGCGAATATCCAGAAACTTAAGGCGCAAAAAGTCAAACTCCACCTCGGGGTGTTCATAAAACAACCACATGGCTTTGGCAGCGTCGATGGGCGAACCGCCCCCCAGGGCGATAATGGTGTCCGGGTGGAACTGCTTCATCACCTCGACACCCTTTTGCACCGTTTCAACCGACGGATCGGGCTCCACTTCCGAGAAAATTTCCACTGCCACCTGGTTATTGCGTTTATTCAGGTGGTATACCACCTTATCCACAAAACCCAGCTTGACTATACCCGGGTCGGTAACAATTAACGCTCTGGTTACGCCCTGCATCTTTTGCAGGTACTGTACCGCACCCGAGGTGAAATAAATTCGCTCCGGCACCTTGAACCACTGTAACTTGTTACGCCGCCCGGCAACCCGTTTGATATTAATCAAGTTATCAACGCTTACATTGGAGGTGGTGGCATTGTGGCCCATGGAACCGCAGCCCAGGGTAAGGGAGGGCGTGTTGACGTTATACAAATCACCGATGGCCCCATGGGTGGCCGGGGAATTGATAATAATCCGGCCGGTGCGCATGCGCCGGGAAAATTCCGCCACCACGTCCCGGTTTTCGGTATGCAGCACCGCCGAGTGTCCCAGACCACCGAAGCCCACAATTTCTTCACAACGGCTGATACCTTCATGATAATCCTTCACCTGGTAGCAAGCCAGTATGGGGCTGAGCTTTTCCATGGACAGGGGATATCCCGGCCCCACCCCCTGTTGGGGCGCCACCAGTACCTTGGTTTCCCGTGGCACTTCAAACCCAGCCATCCGCGCGATTTCGCAAGCGGGTTGCCCAACAATAGCCGGGTTCAGGGCGCAATCCTCACCCTTGGCCGCAATGGCCTCCAGCCTGGCTGTTTCATGCTCGTTTAGGAAATAACAGCCGTAATTCTTCATGAGCCCGGTTACTTCTTTATAAATTTCGCGGTCAATAATTACCGACTGCTCCGAAGCACAAATCAGCCCGTTATCAAATGTTTTGCTTAAAATCAAATCAGTGACCGCCCGCTTGATATGTGCTGTTTTTTCAATGTAGCAAGGCACGTTGCCCGGTCCCACCCCCAGCGCGGGCTTGCCTGTGCTGTATGCAGCCTGCACCAGCCCGGCACCTCCGGTGGCCAGAATCAACTGCACACCGGGGTGATTCATCAGGTAGCGGGTGGCCTCCAGGGAGGGTTCTTCAATCCAGGATATACAGTTTTCCGGTGCCCCGGCGGCCACCGCCGCCTCCAGCATCACCCCGGCCGCAGCCGCGCTGCATTTTTGCCCCCCGGGGTGGAAGCTGAAAATCACCGGGTTGGCCGTTTTAATGCAAATAAGCGACTTAAACATAGTGGTGGAGGTGGGATTGGTGACGGGTATGATGGCGGCTATTACACCGATGGGCTCAGCCACCTCCATGAAGTCCTCTTCCTGGTTGACGCTGACTATGCCCACGGTTTTTTTGTACTTTATACTATGGTAGACTGATTCGGTGGCAAAGATATTTTTTATTGTTTTATCCTCGTAAACCCCTTTTTTTGTTTCCTGTACCGCCAGCCGCGCCAGTTCCATATGCTTATCAAGCCCGGCCAGAGCCATGGCCCGGACTATTTCATCAATTTGCTGTTGGGACAGGCGCATTAAAGCCCGCCTCGCCTGCTCCGCTCTTTCCACCAACTTGTCCACCGCAAGCTGCTGCTTGTCGCCTATATATTCAATCTGCTGCCCGTTAATTTTGTCGCTCACTGTCCATCCCCCATCCTTGCAGGTTCAATCCTGTCTTCAAAAAATTCTTGTCCCGCCGTCTTCCCCGTCATTGTTTACCTGGTGATGAAAAATCGCTTCCAGGCTGTTTTCGTCATATCCATCACCGGGCTTGCTTTTCAACTGGCTAACCACCCTGGTAACTCCCCTGGCCTTTGAGGCACTGGCCACCGCTTCCCGCTCCTCCTCCGGGTCGTTTACCCGTCCCATCAGGAAAACCGTACCGTCAACGGATTTGGCTCCCACATGACGCAGATCCACCCGGGGATTAGCCTGCAATTCTTCCAGAACCTCGGCGGTCACAGCATTATCGTCAATGGCCCCGTCGGTACTTACCGCCAGTCCCAGTTCCACCCTTTTTACTCCGGGCATTTTAGTCAGTTTTTCCCTGAGCCGGCTTTCCTCGGCCAGCGCGTCCACTATACCGCTGACTTGAACCTCACCGTCTATCACCCTGGCCTTTATGGCATAGCTGCTGAAGTCTTTATCACTGTCCAGCATTTGCTGAACTCTGTCCTGCAGTGCTTTATCCCTGTTTTTGTTATTTTGGTCCGACACCAAACCACCAGTCCTTTCATAAAAAAATACGGGTAATTCACATGTAAATATGCGCACTTTCGTTGTAAGTAATTTTGGCCTGCGCGGGTGCGTCCAACCCCACACCGGCATATTTAATTGAAGTTTGTTTGCAAAGCGGCTTTGGTGCCAGGTACACAAGCTCCGCAAAAGCCGGCCAACGTAGAGATTACAAAAAATCTTGTACAGATTTTCCAACAACCTCTTGAACTTAGGGCTGGTTTTATTCAGCTAATGCTTATTATGGCCGGTTAATAAACCGCGTATGAATAAAAACCTTTTAAAAAAATAGCAGCCGGATTTTGCAAAATTATGTTATTATATTGCTGTTAATAGAAAAAAATTGGTTGATTTACGGAGGGGCAGGCGTGGAAGGTATACGGGAATGGTACGAAGTATGGCAAAATTACCGCTATCATAATGAGGTAAATTTTTTAATATTTATACCGCTGTTTTTTCTATTGCGATCCTGGTTGATAAAAAAATTAAACGCCTCATTTAATACTAAACTTGAAAACAATGACCTGGCGCCATTTATCCAGTCACTGATCAACTGGGGTACATTTTATGCCATAATTACTTACGCCGTTATCTATTTTAAAGACACCTTTTGGCTGGGGGAAACCTGGTTTACCATCGGTAATACCCCGGTTACCACGCTGACATTTATCATACCCGTAATTATTATCAGCCTCAGTGTCAAGTTTTCCAACTTTATTTCCCGGTTCCTTTTGCACCGGGTCTACAGCCGCTATGAAATGGACCAGGGCATGCAGTATACCTTTAGCCGGCTGCTGCACTACATTATTATCATAGTTTCAGTACTGGTGGCTTTGCCCGTTATTGGTTTCGATTTGAGCGTCCTTACTGTTTTTGCCGGGGTGGCCGGCATCGGTATCGGTTTTGGCATGCAAAATATTGCCTCCAACTTCATTTCGGGCTTGATATTGTTATTTGAGCGCCCCATTAAAGTGGGCGACAGAATAAAAATAGGTGAAATCCACTGCGACGTACAGCACATCAATATCCGTTCCACAGTGGTGCGCACCAGGAACAATGAACACATTATCATACCCAACAGCCAGTTTATCGAAAATCAAATCATCAACTGGTCCTACGGCGATCCCATAGTACGCCAGCAAATTCTCATTGGTGTAGCTTACGGCTCAAACGTCCGCCTGTTGGAAAAACTGTTGCTGCAGGCGGCCCGTGAACACCGGGATGTACTGGACGACCCGCCGCCCCGGGTAGATTTTCTTGATTTCGGAGAGTCAGCGCTAAATTTCAGATTACTATACTGGATCGGTGACCCGGTGCTGCGCACCCGGATAAAAAGTGCCCTGAACTACCGCATTAATGAGCTGCTGCAGGAACATGGCCTGGAAATCCCCTTCCCGCAGCGCGACCTGCACCTGCGCAGCGTGGACACCGCCCTGCTTAAAAATATGCAATGGGAAATGGAATTAAGCAATGAACAAACGCCCCGCAAACAAACCATACTTGAGGACAAACCGGAAGTTGCGGAAAAGCCCGCCTGAACTCAAAATAAACTATCTTTTCCTGTTAAAGCCGTCCTGGCAAATAGTGTTTAATTTACACGGGCAAAATCCTGCCCTGGATGAAAACAGCCGGTCCTGTGACCGGCTGTTATGCATCTATTGCCGTTATATATTAAAATTTACTATTCCCGGCATGGATCTCGGCACCGGTCACATTCGCACAACGGGTTATGGCATTGGCTAACATGGCAGCCCCGAAACCGTTGTCAATATTCACCACACCCACACCCGAGGCACAGCTGTTCAACATGCCAAGTAGTGCCGCCAGACCCTGAAAACTGGCCCCGTAACCCACGCTGGTGGGTACAGCGATAACGGGCTGTTCCACCAGCCCGCCCACCACGCTGGCCAGGGCGCCTTCCATACCCGCCACTACAATAATTACCTGTGCCCATTTAAACATATCCAATCTATCGAATAATCGATGGATACCGGCCACTCCCACATCGTAACACCGGCGCACCTGGTTACCCATCACCTCGGCGGTAACCGCCGCTTCCTCGGCCACGGGCAAATCGGCGGTGCCCGCTGTCACCACCAGCACGTTGCCCCTGGGTACCGGCCTAGGGCCGCGATAGACCACAATGGTACGGGCCAGTTCCGAATAAACAGCATCACCCAGCACAGCCTGCACCGCCTCAAATACTTCCCGGCCGGCCCGGGTAGCCAGAACAGTGTGGTTGTTTTGGCTTAACCTGCTCATTATTTCCACAATTTGTCCCGTAGTTTTACCCTGGCAGAAAACCACCTCCGGGAACCCCTTGCGCAGCGCCCGGTGGTGATCAAGTTTGGCAAAACCAATATCTTCATAAGGTAACGTCTTAAGCTTGTCCAGGGCCGTATCGACATCCAGCCGGCCCGTATGCAGATCCGTTAATAATTGCCGCAGCTCACCATTGGTCATTACATAATCTCCCCGTCATTGCATATGGCAGTATTATTGATAGCTTTTGTTAATCAGCTCAACGCGGGATGTTATAAACTGTTTATCCTCGGAAGTAAGTAGTTGCGAGGTAACAATAAACACATACATACCCTTGGGCCAGAAATGTTCACTCAATTTATCCAATACCTGAAGCCCGTTCATTTTGGGCATGGCAACATCCAGTATCATTATATCCGGTTTTTCCCGCATCGCCAACTCAGTACCTTGCATGCCGTCCCCGGCCGTAATTAGCAAGTAATTGAAGGGGGCCAAGATAGTGGCTAAATAATCGCGAAATGCCGGATCGTCATCCACCACTAAAACAGATATTGCTGTAGATGACAATGGTTTACCGGTTATAACGTCGTTAACCTCTTTCAAACATTCCAGAAAAACATCTTTATCCAGCGGTTTGGTCAAGAAGGTGACACTGGCCGGCAAATTATTTAGCAGCATTGCTTTGCCGGCAACCGGTAAAGCAATGGTGAAGGTGGCCCCTTGCCCTTCCTCACTTTCAACAGATATTCGCCCACCCTGCATTTCAATTAACTTTTTGGATATGGCCAGACCCAGACCCGTACCCCCGTGCTCCCGGGTAGCATTACCCCCCTGCTTGAACTCTTCAAATATAATGTCATGATCCTCTCGGGCAATGCCAATGCCATTATCAGCAACCCGCAGTTCCCAAAAATCACCGTTTAAACGGGCACCGGTTATAATTTGACCTCCATTTGGCGTAAATTTCACCGCATTGGTCAGAAGATTTAAGAACACCTGCTTTAGCTTATCTTTGTCAGCGTAAATATAATATTGGTTACGGGGGACCAAGTTTCTCAAATTAATTTGTTTACGGGTCAAATTAGCGCTCACCATGGCTACAGCCTCTTCCAGAGCAACCGCCGGGTCAAGCTTTTGAATATCTAATTTCATTTTACCGGCTTCTATTTTGGAAAGATCAAGCAAACCGTCAATCAAATGCAGCAAATGCTGCTGAACGGCCATACCAATTAGTGCCCCTAAAACCTTCAGCTCTTCAATATCCATCGTACTGTTTTTTTTCAGTGCCGCCAGGCTCATAACCCCTAAAGTTTGACCACTGATTAGTAAGGGTACCGCAACTATATATCCGGGTAATATATTGCCACCCAGGTAGTTAACTGTATATGTAGCGTCCGCCGGTACCTCGTCCAATACCTGAAGCTGTTGCGTCGTGACAGCCAAGCTCTCCAAACCGTCGCCCAGCGGAATTGTTTCCTTGCCCATAAGCTCATAACCGGGACAATATTCGGCCCTGCGCACCAAAATTTCCTTTTCTTCATCCATAAGGAAAACTGCGCCCACCTGAAAGCCGAAAAATTCGCATATGCTGGCCAGCCCTTTCCTTAAACGCACTTCCACATCCAGAGTGGAGGAAACCAACTGCTGCAGTAGATAATTCCTGTTTTGCTGGGTTTTGAATAATTTATCCAGGCTACCGGCCATGGTATTAATGGTATGGCCCAACATCCCCAGTTCATCATTGCTCAAAACCGTAACCCGGGAGGAAAAATCCCCCCGGGAAATATCCCGGGCCATCACGGCCATGGACGAAACAGGCTTTAAAAACCGGTTGACGGTTATCATGACTAATACCAGTATACAGGCAAACACCGCCATAACAATATATAGCTGCTCAAAGACCTGTTTTCTTACCGGGCCAATTAATTCAGATGTTTCCTGCCGGACAATCAAACCCCACTTCACGTTAGGCAGGTAACGGTAAACGCAAAACATCTCCTGGCCATTATACCCGGTGGTTGTTAAATAACCTTCCTCGCCCTTTAATACCCTGACCGCCGGCTCGCTTCTCAACTTATAGCTGAGCGCCGAACCGGGCCGGTCGCGCAATTCAGTAATGGCCAGGCCTTGATTATTGATTAGTATTACTTCCCCTGTATCACCCAGGTTAACACTACTTTCCAGGAGCGGCCGAATAACTGCATCTATCTCCACCCGGCAGACCAGCACGCCAAGATAATCCGGTTTTAGTCCACTTTTCTCCTGTAAACGCGCCACCGGAATAGAAAAGGCCACGCTGGGTTTATTGGTATAGTAGGACTTATAGGCATCTTGAAAACTGTAAGAAATACTAAGACCCAGGCCTGTCCCACCCGCTTTGGTGGTAAAAAAGGGCATGCCGATCTTTTCTATTATATCACTGGGAATACCGCACCCCGTATCACTAATATCCAAACGCACTTCATCCCGGTTGGCTATGTATCTGGTTTCTATGCTTAAAATGCCGCTACCGCCCATAGCATCCATGGCATTTTGGGCAAGGTTTAAAATGAGCTGTTTTATTTTTGCCACATCCATTAAGCTTTCCGGAACAGCTTCATCGATCTTTAAACGAGTCTCACTATTTTTTGCGAACAAGCCAGCTATAAATTTATAAATTTTAGTTATTTTATTTATAAGTTATAATTATCTATTAGTCAAGTATTTGTTATAATGTGTCTTGTTTCCTTTACCAGCAAATACTACTATTATTTTAAAATTCCTCCTTTATTCAGATAAAATACGCCGGTATTGCCGGTATTAACGAAAAAACCGTTACAGGTGCCATATAAAGCGCTTTTTATCCCGTCTTTTTATGTGATCACCAGCACCGGGCGAGGCAAAAAGTGTGTCACACGCCAGAGAATTAATTGCCAACATTATTGGAATTATAACTATTAGGGTTTGTTCGAATAGACTTTTTATATTATTTCTATCGGAGGAGGTCACGTTTTTGAACCTACTGGCTAAACTACTGCGCGGGGTCACCGGTGAAATGGCCGATGATGCCGCCAGAACTATGATCAGGGACAAGTACACGGAAAACCTGTATGAAATGATACCGGCAGGCAAAAAGGTAAACCCGATCTACTTTGCCGAGATTGCCATGCGTGCCGCCCGGGGCACCCCGGCACCCCGCCCCCTGGGCAGCCACCAGCATTTTTCCCCCTGGGAAATGCTGCTGTTTAGCCCGGTGCACCTTTTTCGCTTCCCCACCCCGGAAAATGTAAGCATTAACACCTCGGTGACCATCGGACCAAGGGCGGCCAAACCGCTCAATATCTCCATACCCATTATGATCGCCGGTATGTCCTATGGCGGAGCGCTGAGTAAAACCGCTAAAATCGCCCTGGCCAGGGCGGCCAGCCTGGCCGGCACCGCCACCAACACCGGCGAAGCGGGTTTAATGGAAGAGGAGCGGGAGGCGGCAAAGCTACTGATCGGCCAGTATAACCGGGGCGGGTGGCTCAATACCAAAGATAAGTACACCCGGCTGGACGCCATCGAAATCCAGCTGGGCCAGGGGGCCCAGGGCTCGACTCCCCAGCAAACCAAGGCTAAAAACATCGGCGAGGAATACCGGGAGGTTTTTGAGCTGGAAGAAGATCAGAACGCTGTAATCCACTCCAGACTACCGGGGGTTAACTCCAGGGAAGATTTCATAGCCTTGGTGAGCGAACTAAAGGCGGATACTGGAGTACCGGTGGGACTGAAAATAGCGGCCACCCACCATTTGGAAAAGGAACTACAAATTGCCCTGGAGGCGGGCTGTGATTTCATTACGGTGGATGGTGCCGAGGGAGGAACCCACGGCGGAGCACCCACATTACAGGACGATTTGGGCCTGCCCACCATGTACGCCGTTGCCAGGGCCGCGCGGTTTTTAGAACAGAAGGGGGCTGCGGGTGAAGTTAGTTTAATCGCCACCGGCGGGCTGGTCACCCCGGGGCAAATGCTAAAAGCCCTGGCCCTGGGGGCAGACGCGGTATACACCGGCACGGCAGCGGTAATGGCCCTGATCTGCGACCAGATCACCAAGGCAACCCCCTTTGAGCCGCCCACCACCCTGGTGGTCTATAACGGTAAGCTGACAGACAAACTGGATCTGGATAAATCAGTGCAGAGTTTGTTTAACTTTTTAAATGCCTGCGTGCGGGAAATGGAATTGGTGGCCATATCCGCAGGCCGGTTGGCGCTGGCTGAGCTGGACCGCAGCGATCTGGTCGCCCTGGACCCCTTTATCGCCCGGGCGCTGGACATAGAGCTTGGCTATGTGGCACCGGATAGCCAGGATATGTTCTACAGCAAAATGGGTAACCTGGCCTCCTTTAATACGGCTGACATGGTTGCTACAAACAGTACGGCTAACACCGGTTATGGCGAGATAAATCCGCAATAACGGTAAAAGTTGTCACATAATCACTGCGGTCACATAATCATTGCGTTAATGAAGTGTTTGTTCGAAAAAGCTTGCTTTAGCACTGCAAATGCCAGCCAACGAAGAGATTAAACGAAGTGATGATAAGTATATCTCGCACGGACTTTTGAACAGACTTTTATTGCAAGAATAATCACGGAGGTGATATAAATGCATGATAACAAAGATGTCAAGGAAATGGACCTGATCAACCAGGAAGCCAATGAAGAAGCAGCCCAGGATTACCTGCGCATCAGGACCGGCATTGACAATAACTTTTTCGAGGGAATCAAGTAAATAAATAAGCCCCTTAACGGGGCTTATTTATTTACTTGGGATCGGGCTTAAACTTCTTAAACTGATTTCACTCGTTTTTCAGTCCGGTTTTCTCGGACATGCCCATCTTGACATCCTTATTGGTGTCGTGCCTGTGACCGCTGTTCAACTGGGCCTTCTGGGATTTAATTTCCCTGGCCCGCGGTGCCCCCACTGGCCGGTGCAAATCCTGCCGCAACCGGGGCTCTTCATGCATGAAATCCAAATGATACGGCCTTTCCGCCATTTATAGTATTCCTCCCATCATCAGAGTTAATAATACTGCTAGTGTGGTAAAAGCAAATGCAAAATATCCCCGGCTACATAATCTAAATAAACGTAAATTAATCCTCCCCTGCCATCCTCGTTTCAAAAGCGTTATACCCTGGACTGACTTACCCCTGTTTACCAAACTTTCTAATGCCTTGGAACTTCTGTAAACTTAGCATATATTTGACCAATGCTTTACTTGTTTAATTAAATTATAATCTATATGTGCTATAAAACACTTATAAGGAGGCTATCATGACATCACGTTGGAAAAAACTTCTTCCTATGGCCCTTACTGTTTTTTTCATGTTTTCCCTCATCATCAGTGTCCCCGCCTCCCAGGCTGCACTACCCCTAAAACAAGGGCACCGGGGTGCAGATGTGCTGACCCTGCAGCGGCAATTGCAAACTCTGGGTTATTTTCACACCAACCCCACCGGTTATTTCGGCCCCATCACCGCCAATGCCGTGGTAAAACTACAGGCTGATCACAAATTAAAAGTAGACGGCATAGTGGGCCCGCAAACAAGTCAACTAATTAACAACTTACTGGGATACAATACACCGCCTTCAAACACCCCCACGGCCAAGCTTAACAAGGAAGTGCTGGGTTTTTACGTTGGCGATGAGTACTCAATACCATCTTCTTATGCCACCCTAGACAAGCAAAGAGACAAAATAACTTCCATAGCACCATTCTGGTACAGGCTGGACAGAAACAAACCCGGCCAACTGGAACAGTACGGCAACGACACACCGCAAGAAATCAGGCAGGTGCTTAAACTGGCCAAGGAAAACAATATCAAAAACTACGCACTGGTACATAACCTGCTTTACGGTAAAACTTCCGCAGGTAAAGATATATTGCACACGGTCCTGGTCAACCCGAACACCCGCTGGACACTGGTGATGAATATATTTAACCTGCTGAAAGAAAAGGGTTTTGACGGCGTGTGCGTGGATATTGAAAATATGCACGCCTGGGACAGGGAACTGTATAACCAGTTCCTGGCTGAGTTATCCGCCCAGCTGAAACCCGCAGGTTTTGAAATAATTGTCTGCGTGCCCGCCAAAACCACCGACCGGGTTACCGGGGGCTGGGGCGACAACTTTGATTTTACCAAAGTGGGCCGGTACGCCGATATGGTGGCCGTAATGGCTTATGACGAACACTCCGCAGGCAGTAAGGCCGGGCCAATAGCCTCCCGGGCCTACGTTGACCGGGTAATTAAATATGCCCTGACCAAACTGCCGCCGGAAAAAATTCTGCTGGGCGTCGCAGGCTACGGCTTTGATTGGAATTATGGCCTGGGTAACTCCCGCTACCTTTCCTACCAGATGGCCATGGCTACCGCCAGAAAGTATCAAAAAAGCATCCAGTGGGATAATGGCAGCCAGGCTCCCTATTTCAGCTACACCGACCAAAACGGCCACTGGCACAGCGTTTACTTTGAAAACTCCAGCAGCCTGGCCTGCAAACTGGACGCGGTGAATAGCTATAACCTGAGGGGCATCGCCCTGTGGCGCCTGGGCATGGAAGACCCCGACAGCTGGCGGGTGATAGCCAGTAAATTCGGCAAATAAAAACTGGAACCACAAAGCGCACCCTTTTCAGTTATTACTTTATAATTGATACGCCTTCAATAACGCCTGGAGCCCTTGTTTCAGTAAAAAATAACAAGGGCTCCCAACTGTTGCAGGCCTGATTACTTAAGAAGCACCAGCGCCCGGGCCAGGCCCCGTCCGCCCAGAATTTGGGCCAGCAACCCGCCCATGGAATGTCCCACCAGCACCGGTGGTTCATCCATTTTTTTTATCTCCCCTTCCAGATCCGCAGCGTAATCCAATAAACCGGTGCTTCCCAAACGGGGATCAGGCTTACCCCGCGGGTTTATATTATGATAACGAAGCACAGGAGTAACGCACCGGTACCCCTTATCCTCAAAATACCTTTTATAGTTATCCCAACACCAGGCACCGCCCATCATACCGTGGATCATCACCAGTGTTCCCGCCATATTTAACACATCCTACATAAATCATACCCACCACACTTATTTCCCCATCAACTAAGCTATCTTTTCCAAGTCCCGGGTATAAACTTGTGTTAATCCACCAATAACTGGCACATTATGAACTATCATGACCTTAATAATTCATTTTTGTGGACAGGTTTACATACTTTTGCCTTGACCAGGCAAAATATTAATAACTTTTCTGCAAGGAGAGGATATATTTATGAATGCACAATTTTACCAGCAACAGGGACAGGTTATGCCCGAGCCGCCCAGTGTAAATAGCACCAAGGATCATCTTTACCTGAAGGACGCCCTGTCCTGGGAACTTACCGCCATGAAAATGCTCCATCATGGTGCCCGCAACTGCACAGACCCGGAAATCCGGGATTACCTGAACCGGGCCGGCCAAATGCATCAAATGCACTATCAAATTTTATTGAATCATTTAAACCCCGCCAATACCACCAGTCACTAAAGCTGATCCAGGGAGGTTCGAGATATGTTTAATCAACAACAATACATGATGAGCATGCCGGGCAGCCAGCACATTCCACCCCAGGGTATGCAGAACCGGCAAAATATGCCGGGCGGCCAGCAGAACCAAAATATGATTAAAAACCCCCAGTCCCACCTGGTGCCCGAAGTAAAGAGCGCCCGCATCAATGACCGGGACACCTTGAATTTCGCCCTGTCCCAGGAAAAATATATCACGGACAGTTTGAATGTTTTCGCCCGTGAAGCCAGCCACAGGCAGCTGCACAACGATATCATGCGTATTTTCAATGAAACCCATGCCATGACCCGGGAGTTGTTTGACCTGATGTTCAGAAAAGGCTGGTACACCCTGGAAGCCGAACAGCCGCAAAAACTGGCCCAAACCTATCAACAATTCAGCCAGTACAGCACCCAGTTTCCTTATCCCGTGTACCAGTAGCACAGTTTTGCCATTGGCACACCAACCCTGCGTTTTACTTGTTATTACTCTCCCCTCCGCGAAAGGGGCTGTTCCTTAAAAGAACAGCTCCTTTCCCTGAAAAGTTTTGTTTTTATTGCTGGTCATCCTCAACCCCGTCACCCGGTATCATTTCTCCCCACCAGGCCGTAGGAAAAAAGTTCCACTAGCTGGTGGACAGCTCCGTCCAGGGTCAGCCCGTGATCCAGGATGAACCGGGGGTTGATCACCGCCTGGACGGAGGCTATAAATGCAGTTATAAAAACCTGCGGGTGAATATCCCGGGCCAGGTCCTGTTTAGCCATGGCCTGTTTAATTAAAAATTCGATTTTTTCCGCCCTGAATCTCTCAATTTTTTGCCAAAAATGCGGGTAATGCACCTGTAAATCATTCAACACCAGCGGGTTAAGCAATCTCCCGCCGGTTTTGGTAAAATGTTTGGCCAGCCTGGCAACCATATCCGCAATGCTTTTTTCTTCGTTAACGATGCTTTCAATACCACCGGCCACAGAGGCCATAAATTCATCCAGCACGGCCTCAATTATTTCCTCCTTGCCGGAAAAGTAACGGTAAACCGTCCTTTTGCTCATCCCCGCCTGGCTGGCCAGCTCATCCATGGTCACATTATAAAATCCCCGGGTATGGGACAGCTCGGTCAAAGCAGCTATGATTCGTTCTCTCATCGATGCCCGGCACTCCTTTGCTCCAACATATTTTTTCACTCTACGATTTGCGCATAATACGGCGTATAACAAACCCTTTAACGGCTCTATCCATTGAACCGCTAGCAGCCTGTCTAAGAATTGATACTTTAAAAAACTGTGGTTAGGGGCCTTAAAACAAATTCATATGAATTTATATAAAAATTTTAAGCAGAATGAGGTGCCCCTTTAACTATTTACCAAGCCAACTTCTTTTTATTTCCAAATAGCTTCAAAATGTTGTGCGTAAGGCATAGAAGGACCCATTCTCCGCGCACCAAGTCGAGCCCGCGGAGAAGAAATCTTCGAAAACCCCGGGCTTCCTTAATTTGGCCAAAAACAGGCTCAACTGTTTGTTTTCGCAAGGCATATTTTGCCCGTCCTTTTTGGGTTCGCAACTTCCTTTTCATACGATCAGG